>JAVUPY010000066.1 GCA_032252755.1 Terriglobia bacterium | reverse complement strand
GCCACCGCCGCCATCGTCAGCGCCACCATCGCCTCGGCTGCCACGCCCGCCGCCGGAACGACGCAAACGTCACTCCGCTCGTACGCAGCCTTCGTCTCTTCGCGCGTGTCGAAACGCACAGACTGCAGCGGGCGTCGGCGCGGGAATCGACGGCACGGGTTGCCGGCGGCGCCGTGGCGAAGCTGCTGCTGCTGGAACTGGGGATCGACGTGGCGAGCCACGTGATTCGCGTAGGCCGCGCCGAGTTGGGGCGGACGGCACGCTGGGAAGAGATTGCGGCGCTGCGGGAGAAGGATGAAGTGCTGCTGAACTGTGTCGATGCGGAAACCGAAGCGCGCATGAAAGCCGAAGTGGACGCGGTGCTGCGGACCGGCGACACGGTGGGCGGCGTTTTTGAGGTGGTGGTGCACGGCGCGCCTCCGGGGCTGGGCACCTGCGCCAACTGGGACGAGCGGCTGGATGGCCTGCTGGCGCAGACGGTGATGTCTCTGCAGGCGGTGAAGGCGGTGGAGATCGGGCGCGGGGTGACGGCGGCAGAGTCGCTGGGGTCGGAGGTCCACGATGCCATTGGCTATGCGCAGGAGGCGAAAGACGGCCAGCACACGCGCTTTACGCGGGAGCAAAACAACGCCGGCGGGCTCGAAGGCGGCATCTCTAATGGAGAAGACATTGTGGTGCGCGGGTATCTGAAGCCGATTTCGACGCTGCGGCGTCCGCTGCAGTCGGTACGCTTCGATACGCGCGAGGAGACGAAGGCGGCGTATGAGCGCAGCGACGTGTGCGTGGTGCCGGCGGCGGGTGTGGCGGCGGAGGCGATGGTGGCGCTGACCGTGGCCCGAGTGGCGCTGGAGAAGTTCGGCGGGGATTCGCTGCGCGAGTTGAAGAGGAATTACGAGGGGTATGTGGAGCAGGTGGGGAAGTACTAGGGATTACGGGATACCGTTTACGGTAAAGGGACACACAAGCAGAAACGCAGATGATCAGGGAAATTGTTAAATATCCGGACCCAATTTTGCAGCGGCCGACCGAGAAGATTGCGGAGTTCAACGAAGAGTTGCGCACGCTGGCGGCCGATATGTTTGAGTCGATGTATAAGGCGCAGGGCATTGGCCTGGCGGCGCCGCAGATCGGGGTGGGCAGGCGCATCACGGTCATCGACCTCAGCAACAAACAGAACCCGAAAGACAAGATCGTGCTGGTGAATCCGGAGATCGTGCACAAGGAAGGCAGGCAGGTGGAGGAGGAGGGCTGCCTGAGCCTGCCCGACATTCGCGACAAGGTGACGCGCGCGTCGAAGGTGAAGGTGAAGGCCCAGGATCTGGACGGGAACTGGATTGAACTGGAGGGGAGCGAGCTGCTGGCGCGCGCCTTCCAGCATGAGATCGATCATCTGGACGGGATTCTGTTCCCCTGGCGGCTGAGCGGGCTGAAGCGGGACCTGATTTTGCGGAAGATTCGCAAGCTGCAGAGAACCGGCGAGTGGAAATGAAGCTGGTCTTCTGCGGGACGCCCGCGTTCGCTGTGCCCACGCTGAAGCTGGCGCTGCGAGCCGGCTACGATGTGCCGCTGGTGGTGACGCAGCCGGATCGGCCGGTGGGCCGCGAGCAGACGCTGACCGCGCCTCCCGTCAAAACGACGGCGATGGAAGAGGGGATTCCGGTGGTGCAGCCGGAGAAGATCAGGAACAATGCTGAGTTTCGAGCGCAGATGGAGGCTCTGCGGCCGGATGCGATCCTGGTGGTCGCCTACGGGCGCATCATTCCGAAATGGATGCTGGAGCTGCCGCGGCTGGGCAATCTCAATCTGCACGCCTCGTTGCTGCCGAAGTATCGCGGGGCGGCGCCGATTCAGTGGGCGATTGCTTGCGGCGAAACCGTGACCGGTGTGACCACGATGCGCATCGATGCCGGACTCGACACAGGCGACATGCTGCTGAAAGCGGAGATGCCAATTGCAGCGGATGATACAGCGGTCACACTTGCGCCGAGGCTTTCGCAGCTTGGAGCGTCGCTGCTGATCGAGACGCTGCGCGGATTTGAAGCCGGCGAGATGCAGCCCACGAAACAGGATGATTCGCAGGCGACGCTGGCGCCGATATTGAAGAAAGAAGATGGGCGGATCGATTTTTCGCTCAGCGCGACGGAAATTTTCAATCGGCTGCGCGGGTTTCAGCCGTGGCCGGGCGCGTTCACCACGTTTCGTGGAAAGCAGTTGACGGTTCATGCGGCCCGGCCAGGCGTGGGGCTACAGCTTGAGCAGGCCGAAGTAACGGTTTCCGGGGACCGCCTGCTCGTCGGATGCGGCCAACGCAGCGTGCTGGATTTGATGGAAGTGCAGCCTGAAGGGAAGAAACGCATGAGTGCAAGAGATTTCGCCAACGGTTATCGACCGCAGCCTGGAGAGATGTTAGGAAGGTAAAAGCCCACCCTACGCCGAACCCGCACCTTGCCAACTGCGGCAGATGTGGGGCACCGCGCATGCGTAAGGGGGCCCGACGGAAAGTTTATGCCCGCGTCGCCTGCACGAACCGCTGCATTCCAAATTCTTCTTCGCGTACAGAAGGAAGATGCCTATGCGTCGGAGTTACTGCATTCCGACCTGCTGCGCAATTTGAGCGCTGCCGATCGCGGGCTTTGTACGGAGATCGTGATGGGCGTGCTGCGGTGGCAGTCGGCACTCGACCTCGCGATTGCAGCGGTCTCTGACAAGCAGCCACGAAGTCTCGATCCCGAGGTGCTGATTGCGCTGCGCATGGCGGCGTACCAGATTCGGTTTCTCGACCGGGTTCCGGCGCGTGCAGCGGTCAACGAGAGCGTGGAGTTGGTGAAGGCGGCGCGGAAGCGATCGGCGGTCGGATTCGCCAACGCCGTGCTGCGGAAAATAGTGTCCTCTCCGCCGAAGATCACGGCAAGGACACCTGTTGAAGAGTTGGCGCAGCGACTGGCGCATCCGCAATGGTTAGTCTCGCGGTGGATGGATATTTTCGGGCTGGCAGCGACGCAGAAAATATGCGAATACGATCAGAAGGTGCCGGAGACGGTGCTGAGGATTCACGAGTCGGGCACCGAGATCGCAGAGGAACTCCAAAAAGAAGGAGTTGAGACCAGGCTTGGAGTGCTAGTGAACGGAGCCTTGGGGGTTGTTTCTGGCGATGTGACGAATACGAAAGCGTATCGCGAACGCCGTGTATTCATCCAGGATGAAGCGTCGCAACTCGTTGCGATGCTGGTCGGACGAGGGACGCGGGTTCTGGATGCGTGCGCTGCGCCGGGGAGCAAGACGGCGGCGCTGGCATTTCGGAATCCCGAGGCTCACATTGTGGCGGCGGAATTGCATCCGCACCGGGCGCGTTTGCTGCAGGAGCGGGTGGCTGCGTGTGCGAATGTCGAAGTGCTGACGGCGGACATCACGGCGTTGCAGCTTGGAGACAGGTTCGATCGCGTGCTTGCCGATGTTCCCTGCTCCGGGACCGGGACGCTGGCGCGGAATCCGGAGATCAAATGGAAGCTGCAAAAGAGGGATCTCGAGGATTTGCAGCAGCGGCAGGTTGCGATTATCACGGCGGCTCTGCGGCACGTTTCGCCGGGAGGACGAGCGGTTTACTCGACCTGTTCGCTGGAGACGGAAGAGAATTCGGCGGTGGTCGAGAAGGTTCTGAGTTCGCATCCGGAGTTTCGGTTGGTGCCGTGTCGCGAAGAACTAATGCGACTTCGCGATGCGGGCGACTTGGTTTGGGATGATATCGAGTCAATGGTGCGGGGGGCTTTCCTGCGGACATTGCCGGGGGTGCATCCGTGCGATGGGTTCTTTGCGGCAATATTGCAAAGAGGCGAATAGCACTGAGAGAAACAAAAGGTCCTTCGACTCCGCCGCGCAAAAACAGCGCGGCTCCGCTCAGGATGACACAGGTTAAGTTTAGCTTTGCGGCGGCGTGCCGGTGCCGAGGGTCACCGTCGCGCCGCTGGTGACGCGCTGGCCCACGGCTGGGGTTTGTTTTACGACGATTGCATCCGGCGTCGCAGCGCTTGGCGCTTGCGGCTTGAGGCCGGCGTTGGTGATTGCGGCGGTGGCGTCGGAGAGGCGCATGCCGGTGAGGTCGGGCATCACGTAGGCCTTATCGTCGGCGGGTGCGGAGACAAGGATGTTTACCTTCGGGCTTGCGGCGTGCGAATCAGGTGGAGGGCTCTGGGCGATGACCTGGTTCGGTGGAGTATCGGGCACGGCCATGGTCGAGATGGTTCCGAGTTCGAGGCCGCGCTGCGAGATATTCAGTTCGGCGGCGCGCGGGCTGTCGCCGATGACACTGGGAACGACGTTGCGTTGCGGGCCCATGCTTTCGGCGATGCGGACACGCCAGCCTTTGCGCACCTTTTGACCGGGCGAGGGCTCCTGCGAGACGATGTGGCCGACGGGAATATCGTCGCTATAGAAACGGCTTTCGCGAACGAGGATGAGCCCGTTCTGCCGCGCGAGTTCGTAAGCCGGCTGCGGCAACAGGCCAATGAATTTCGGGACAATGACTTCGCGGCGATGAATTGCCAGCCGCATGGTGATCAGCATGGATCCCATGGCAACGATGATGAGGACGAGGCCGGCGACGGTGTATTTGACGAAGCGGCGCATCAGTGGGCCTCGCCATCGCCGGGTCGGAAGTCGGGTGTGTCGACGTGCTGCTGCGCGACGGCTTTCTTTGTGTCTTCCGGGGCGGGTTCAGGGAACTGCTCCTTATCCTTTCCGGCGATCGCGACTTTCATGAAGTCGATCCAGATTGGCAGGGCCGCCATGGCACCGGTCTCTTTCTTGCCCAGCGTTTTCTTTTCATCGTAGCCGACCCAGACGCCGCAGGTGATGGATGGCGAGAAACCGATGAACCAGGCGTCGGTGAAATCGTTGGTCGTGCCGGTCTTTCCACCGAGAGGATGATTGAGCTTCGCCGCGGAGTATGCGGTTCCGTGGAGAACGACCTGCTGCATCATCTGCGTCATGACGCGCGCGGTGTGCGGGCTGATGACGTCCTTGACCTCGGGATAGTCTTCCTCAAGGTTGTGGCCCTCGGAGTCTTCGACGCGCGTTATGTAGTGAGGCGTGACGCGCACGCCATCGTTCGGGAAAGTGGAGAAGGCGGCGGTCTGCTCCATCAAGGTGACTTCGGCGGCGCCGAGCGCGAGCGGGAGGACTGGTGGAAGTTCCGATGTAACGCCGAACTTGCGCGCGTACGCAATAACCTTCTGCACGCCCACGCGCTGGATGAGTTTGAGAGCCGGAATGTTGCGAGACTGTGCGAAGGCGCGGCGGAGAGTGATGTTGCCTTCGAATTTACCGTCGTAATTGTGTGGCGTGTAAGGACCCGAAGCGGTCGAGAAGGTTACCGGGCCGTCGTAGATGACGTCATCGGGCGTCGCGCCTTCTTCAACTGCGGCGCTGTAGACGTAGGGTTTGAAGGACGATCCGGTCTGGCGGAGAGCTTGCGTGGCGCGATTGAATTTCGAGAGATCGAAGTCGCGGCCGCCGACCATGGCCTTGATTTCGCCGGTGGTGTTGTCGATGGCGACCAGCGCGCCTTGTGCGCCGGAATCCTGCTCGAGGGAGACTCGCGCGGAATTATGGTTTATCTCGAGAACCTTGACGTAGACGATGTCGCCGACGCTAAGGATGTCGGCGGGGGATTTTGCCTGGGTCCAGGCCATGTCGGCGGGACTGAGTTGCGCGGTGAAGGAGCCGAGGCGCAGGGTTGCGTTTGACCTGGTCACATCGGTGACGAGAGCGTGGACGTAGGAACCGGGCTCGATCGGTTGCCGCCAGTCCGGATGGTCGAACTTTTCGAGATCGGAGCCGGCGGCGATCACGTTGAGCAGATTTCCCTTCCATCCGTGACGACGCTCGTAGGCGGCAAGACCATCGAGGACAGCCTGGTTGGCGGCGCGTTGAAGATCGGTGTCGAGCGAGGTGTAGACCTTGAGACCGCCCTGGTGGACTTCGTCGCTGCCATATTTGTTCTCAAGGTATTGGCGAATTTCTTCCGCAAAATAAGGTGCAAGCCAGTTGGGATCATTCTGGAGCTTCAACTGGATTGGCATCGACTTGGCGTGCTGGGCTTCGGCATTGGTGATTTTGCCGTCCTCAAGCATGGAGTTAATGATGAGATTGCGCCGGCGAAGAGCGCGTTCGGGATTGAGGATGGGCGAATAGTAGTTCGGAGCCTTGGGAAGTCCGGCGAGCAGTGCCGCTTCTTCGAGCGTGAGGTCTTTCGCCTTCTTGCTGAAATAGAATTCCGAGCCGGCTTCAAAGCCGTAGACGCCGTGACCGAGGAATATCTGGTTGGCGTACATGGTGAAGATCTGCTGCTTGGTGAAGCGGCGCTCGATGGACATCGCGAGCATCGTCTCCTGGAGCTTGCGGCCGAAGTTGCGGTCGGCGTTCAAGAAGAGGTTGCGCGAGAGCTGCATGGTAAGCGTGGAGGCGCCCTGCGCCTTGCTGCCCGAAGTTATGTCGCGATAGGCGGCACCGATGACGCGCCACCAGTCGACGCCGAGATGCTTCTCGAAATCCTTGTCTTCGATTGAGATGATGGCGTCGCGGAGGACCTTGGGATAGTCGTCGTACTTGGCGATGACGCGGCGCTGCAAGGCGAACGAGCCGATGACGCGGCCCTTGTCGTCGTAGAGTTCAGTTATGGAGCTGGGTTGATAGCGTTCGAGTTCGTTGGCTTCGGGAAGATCGGTGGAATAGACGATGAGAAGTCCGGCGAGGGAACCGATCACGGCGGCGGCGATCAGCATGAGCGCATAGATCACCTGGCGCGCCAAGTGGCGCTTGTCCGCCGGAACGAACGGCGGTGGCGGGACCTCTTCGTACAACACCTTCATCGGTTTTCGGAGATGATCGAGGCCAGAATAGCACGGGTGGAGAGGAATGCATCAGGTACAAAAGACCCACATCCGCTAACTACTGCAGATGCGGGGCACCGAGTTTTTCTGTGCAAAGCAAAACCGCGAACCCGAGGGTTCGCGGTCGTAAGCGATTCTTGTCGCGAAGTTAAGCGGCGTGAGCGGCGGCTGCTGCCGTGGCGGTCTTCTGGTCCTTGCTCTTCAGGACTTCGATGGCGCGGCGCAGTTGCTCGTCGGGCTGGTTGGTTTTCTTTACTTCCGGTTGATTGTTGTCGGTCTCGTCATCGGGGCCGTTCAAGTCGTCGAAGTTGTCGGCGACCAGGATGTTGGGCGTAACGGCCGTATCCTGGATGGCCTTGCCTGACGGGGTGTAGTATTTCGCGACCGAGAGAATCAAGGCTGAGCTATCAGGCAGTTCGATCAGCTTCTGGATCGAACCGGTGCCGAAGGTTTTATCACCGACAACGTCGCCGCGAGCGGTCTCGAGAATCGAGCTGGCAATAATCTCGGCCGGACCGGCGGTGCTGCGGTTCACGACCACGACAAGCGGCGCGGTCGTGACTGCCTTTGCCGGATCGGCATCGAAGTTCTGGCGCGGATACTTCTGGCCCTGCACATAGGTTATGAGGCCGTGGTTGATGAACAGGTTCGCGGTCGCAATGCCTTCCTGCTCGTCACCGTTGCCGGAGTTGCGCAGGTCGAGTACGAACTTCTTCGCGCCTTCCTTCTGCAGTTCCTTGATCTTGGCAGCGATTTCCTGCGCGCGGCCCTTGGGGAAACCGTCAGGCCGGATGTAGCCAACGCCGTCGTCCATCATCTTGGCGCTGACCGCAGGCTCCTTCACGATCTCGCGAACAATGGAAACCTTGTCAGGCTGAGCCTTACGCGGACGCACGACGGAGACGTTGACGGCGGAACCCGGCGTGCCGCTGAGGATGCCATGGATCTCGGCCAGCGACATGTCGCGCGAACTCTTGCCTTCGATTGCCTCGAAGATGTCTCCCGCCTCGATGTTCGCCTTATCCGCCGGTCCGCCTGGAACCACGGAGACGACAGCGGCATAGCCAAAGCGCTTGCTGATGGCAGCGCCGATGGTGCCCTTGGACTCGTTGAGCGCCTTGTACTGTTTGTATTGCTCGGGATTCAGGTAGCTGGAGTTAGCGTCGAGCGACTCCAGCAAACCGTGCAACGCGCCGTCAGTGACGAGCGCGATGTTCGGCTCTTCGACGTAGTCGCTGCGGATGCGCGAGAGAACTTCACTGTAGACCCCGAGTTGACGGTAGGCGCCGTCGCCGGTGGAGGCCTTCACTCCCAGTCCGCCCGCTATCGTGAATGACACCAACGCCAGCGAGATGACCAGCAAAACTGTTTTCGTGACTCTGGACATTAAAATACTTCTCCGCCGCGACAGGCGCCGCAGCCATTCCGTCGATTATACCCGGTTTGATGCCGAGAGTTCCCCAGTCGAAGCACCTAATTCGGGTGATGGACAGGATACTGGTTAGACGGAGGACCAAGGACGAAGGAATCGAGAAATCAGGGAATCGTGCGATCGGGTTATCGTGCGCGGGCCGCCGGAAATGCGAACTCTCCAATCCTCTCCGGGAAAACTCTCTCGCGTGCCCTGGATGCTGTACTTTGGCTCGATAGCACGATCGCTCGATGGCACGATGTCGTTGGTTTGACACGCCCCAAGTTGCTCCTTAGAATCAATGAGGTTGGGTCATCCACGCCCCACCTTTTGGCAGGTTCCTGCCGCGTTTTTCAGCAATGGCGGTGTAGCTCAGGTGGTTAGAGCGACGGTCTCATAATCCGTAGGTCGCTGGTTCGAGTCCAGCCGCCGCCACCAATCAAATCAACAACATCCGATGGAACGGAGGCTCTTCATCCTTATCCAGCCGGGTTGGTCATTGCGTTCCCTTTGCAAAAACACACTCTCCGACCATCGCACAACATTTTGATCTCGAGGCACGGGATTGTGCATTACCACGGCAGGGGTTTGCCATCGCGGAAGAAACCGCCTGTCGGGCCGTCGTCGGGCAGCGTCGCTGCCCAGATGATGCTGGCGGCACCCTCGGCAACGTTGCGCGGAGCACCAGGGCCGCCCATCTCCGTTGCGACCCATCCCGGGCAGACTGCGTTGACAAGGATGTGAGCACTGCGAAGCTCGGCCGCGAGAGTACGCGTCATTGCGTTCAAGCCAGCCTTGGTGACCTGATAAGCAGGTGGTCCGGCGCCCATGCTCGCGAGCGATCCTGATTCCGATGAAACATTCACGATGCGTGCTGAACGGCTTTTTCGCAGGAGCGGCAGGAACGCTTGGCAGACACGCCAAGGGCCTACCAAGTTCGTGATGATCGTGTCCATTACCGTGCCATGAATGTCAGCGTTCTCAACGTTCTCCCATGTGTCGTAATTAATGCCGGCGTTATTGATCAGCACATCGAGATGGCCGAATCGGCGCTTCACCTCAGCAGCGGCTTCACTCGACGCTGCCTGGGTCGGCGACATTGAGAGCAAGCGGTTCGATTGTGCCTGGTTCGTACAACTTTCTCGCGGCAACCTGAGCCTTCGTGGCGTCCCGCGCTGTGAGCAGGACGGTGAAGCCACGGGTTGCGAGCTGACGGCAGACTTCGAATCCGATGCCTCGGTTTGCGCCGGTGACTAGCGCGATATGTCCCGATTTCTCATTCATCTGATAACAACTCCCGGAGGCCATGGATGTTCAAGCGGCCTTGCCGGGTGACTTTACGTTTTCCAACTCGTCCATGAACGCATCATCCAACTGCAGAAGCGCCGCCTTGGTGTTCTCCTCGAGGTGCTTCACTTTCGATGTCCCGGGGATCGGGAGCATAACGGGGGATTTCCTGAGCAGCCAGGCCAGTGCCACCTGCGAGGGTTGCGCTCCGGCGCGCTCGGCGGCGCGTTGAACCGGGCTGCCTGTTGCAGCGAGGTTGCCGGTGGCGAGCGGGAACCAAGGGATGAATCCGAGATTTTCACGCGTGCAGTACTGCAGCACGTCCTCGTATTTCCGTTCTGTGAGGTTGTAGAGGTTTTGTACGGTTACGATGGAGACGACGCGACGCGCTGCCTGGATTTCAGCGACACTAGCCTCGGAAAGCCCGACGAAACGTATCTTGCCCTCCTTCTGAAGATCGCGCAGGAGGCCGAATTGATCGTCCGCGGGTACGTTAGGGTCGATTCGATGAAGTTGAAACAAGTCGATGCGGTCGAGCTTCAACCGACGGAGGCTCATTTCGCATTCCTGCCGAAGGTATTCGGGGCGGCCAAGCGGAGTCCAGGAATTTGGCCCGGTTCGAAGCAGTCCTGCCTTGGTCGCAATGACCAACCCGGCTGGATAAGGATGAAGAGCCTCACGGATAAGTTCCTCTGCGACATAAGGTCCGTAGGAATCGGCGGTATCGAGCAAATTGATTCCGAGGTCGAGCGCTCGGCGCAAAACAGCGATAGCCTCTTTGCAATCCGCCGGTTCGCCCCAGATGCCGGGCCCAGTGAGTCGCATGGTACCGAAACCCAACCGGTGCACCGGAAGTTCACCACCGATCGCAAACGTCCCGCTTTTGGAAGCAGGCCTGGATTCTTTGGATTCGTTCTTTGCGCTCATGCTGTTCCTCCATTGAAGGGATTAGCCATGCCCCTTTGATTGCCATGCGTCCAGGGAAGTGGCCCCAAAATTATCCAACGAATACTGCCCTAGTGGCCGGAGAGTAGCAGTGACAACCTTCAGCAATAACGCTGGAGTCTCCGGCCGTCATCAGCTTCCGCACGGAGTCATTTGGCCGGTCATATCCGGCACGAACGCCGTTGTAGCACTCGAACAGTTAAAATTTCTGTTTCGCTGGCGATTATCATGGATGCACTGCTTCTGCCGGTGAACTCTGATCCAAAGAGAAGGGGCACAGTTTTCGAATGGCGAAAGAGGGGATCACTCCACGCGCGAAGGATTATGCGCAGTGGTATTTGGATATCGTTCGTGGCGCCGACCTGGCGGATTATGCCGAGGTGGTACGTGGCTGCATTGTGTTCAAGCCGACCGGCTACGCGATCTGGGAGGCAATTCAACGTGGACTGGACGAGCGCATCAAGGCCACCGGCCATGTCAACGCTTACTTTCCGCTGCTGATCCCGAAGTCGTTCCTGATGAAGGAAGCCGAGCACGTGGAGGGATTCGCCCCCGAAGTCGCGGAGGTGACACGCGCCGGCGGCGAGGAACTTTCGGAGCCGTACGTGATTCGGCCTACAAGCGAGACGATCATCGGATATTTCTATGCCAAATGGGTGCGTTCGTGGCGCGATCTGCCGCTGCTGATCAACCAGTGGGCAAACGTGATGCGCTGGGAGATGCGTACGCGTCCATTCCTACGCACGACGGAATTCCTTTGGCAGGAAGGCCACACGGTGCATGTCGACCACGACGACGCCGAGCGTGAAACGCTGATGATCCTCAACGACGTCTATGCCGATTTTGTCGAGAAGGACATGGCATTGCCGGTGCTGCGCGGGATCAAGACGGAAAAAGAGAAGTTCGCCGGGGCGCTGCGGTCGTATGCGATTGAGGCCATGATGCAGGATGGCCGCGCGCTCCAGGCGGGCACTTCGCACAATCTCGGGCAGAATTTCGCGAAAGCGTTTGGCATCACCTACGCCGACAAGAACAACCAGGTGCAGCACGCGTGGACGACATCATGGGGCGTCTCGACGCGCCTTATTGGCGCCACGATTATGGGACACTCCGATGACGACGGGCTGGTGCTGCCGCCGAGGCTTGCGCCAATACAGGTGGTGATCGTGCCGATTTACAAGAACGACGCCGAAAAGGCGAGCGTAATGGAGGCGATCGGCAAGATCACGGCCGAATGGCGAGGCAAGATCCGGTTCCACATCGATACGCGCGAGCATCTGACGCCCGGGTTCAAATTCAACGAGTGGGAACTGAAGGGCGTGCCGTTGCGGATGGAGGTCGGGCCGAAGGATGTCCAGAAGCAGAGCGTCGCGCTGGCGCAGCGGGTTGTGCTCGACGGCTCCGCGCCCGAAGGGAAGAAACCGAAGAGCTTTGTTCCGCAGGCGGGTCTGACCGAGCATGTGACGAAACTGATGGACGAGATCCAACAGGGCCTTTATCAGCGCGCGCTTAAGTTCCGGGAGGAGCACACGTTCGAGGCGACCAACTACGACGAATTGAAAGAGCGCGTGGAACTGGGGTTCGTGCGCTGCTGGTGGGCCGGCACACGCGAGGACGAAGAGACGATCCAGGAAGAAACAAAGGCGACCATCCGTGTGATTCCGAATGACCAACCGGGTGGCACGGGGAAATGCGTCTACACGGGCAAAGAGGCGGATACGATCGCTGTCTTCGCAAGGGCATATTGAGATGTGCAGCGACGAGAAAATAGAGGACGCCCAGAGCGGGTCTGGCAGCAGTCGGAATCGTCAGAAGCGGCATCGCGGGAACCTTCCTGCTCCGTGACACGTACAAACCATTTTCACGTACTGTCAATCGGAAGAGGTTCCAATGGGATCTGCGATAGCAGACGAAGCAACCCCGACCCAAACTTCGTCTGTCGGATGGGTCTCAGCGCGCCAGGCGCTGATTGCGTGGGCAGCAATTGTTGTCGCCAGTGATTTCGACAGCATCGCCGCGCATCTGCTGGGAACGTCGGCCCCGACCTGGCACTTCTCTATTGCAAAGGCCGTAGTGCTCTGCGTGATGGCACTTTCGGTCAGGGTTTTGGCATCGACGCCATCATATCTAGACCGGTTCATCTGGGTCTTGGCGGCACTCGTGGCCGGGGACTCCGTTGCGGGCAGGATCCAGGCGCACGTTGGCTGGTTTCAGACTGCTTCCCATGCACAGCGCATGTTCGCTGGCGTCTTCCTGAGTTTCATCCCCGCGATCATCGCCGCATTAACGCTGTTTCGAAGTGGTTTCACCCGGAAAGACGTCTTCCTCGCGACGGGAGATTTACGCGCATCGACTCGGCTGCCCTTCCTGCGAGGAACACGATGGAATGTCGTGGCACCGATTCTGTTGATCGCGATTTCCTCGACTCTCCTGGTGCAGCTATGGATTGTCTCAAACGCCTCGAACCACTTTCGACCGGGGATGCTGCTCGCCGCGCTCGCCCCGGCGGTCGTATTCGCTGCTTTGAATGCATTCAGCGAGGAGTTCAGGTTTCGATGCCTGCTGCTGGCGTACGGTTCTCGTTTCATGGGAGTGGCGCAGGCGATCACGGCGACGTCGGTACTGTTTGGGCTTGCCCACTTTGGCGGACATCCTTCCGGATTTTCCGGGGTGGCAATGGCCGCCTTCTTTGCATGGATAGTGGCCCGAAGCATGGTGGATACTCGCGGCCTGGGATGGGCGTGGTCACTCCATTTCATTCAGGACGTAATCATCTTTTTGATGGTCGCAATGACGGGCGTGTAGACAGTGTGGGCTCCCCTTATTCGGGAATGCGTTCTATGCCCTGGCTGCCTCGCGCTCCTCACGTGTGATCATTCGCCGTCGCACCGCATAGAACGCGAGCGCGATCAGGTTGCTCACGACCACCGTCCCGCCAATTTTCAGCGCGTATACGCGCGCATTCACGACGTGCACGAAGGGATAGACGACAATCAGCAGGCTGAACGACGTCGACAAGAGTCCCACCGCGGACGTCCACTTCAACCAACGCGGCAAACGTCGTCGCAGAGTCCCCATGCCGACGATCGGGATCGCGAACATCGCCAGGTACGCCACGGCGTAGTGCGTCAGACTGGCGTTCTCGAGCAGTTGGAACGCCTCCTGGGCATGCACGCCCGCGCTCGCGGCCAGCAGCATTAACAGAACCAGCACCCCTGTAAATACGATTGAATTCACAGGGGTCCGCCACCTGGGATGCAGCCGCGAAAACCAGCTCGGCACCAGCCTGTCCCATCCGGCGGTCATCGGCAGCCGCGTCACGCCGGTAAAAACCAGGCTCGCGGCGCTGAGCAGGCGCACTTCCACCAGCGCAATTGCCACAATTGCGAGTAGATTTCCCAATCCCGCATTTCCCAGCGCTGCGCGCAGCGTCTGCGGGATGGGCGCGATGAAATTAATCTGGCCCTTCGGCACAAACGCCTCCACCGACCCGGTGCCCAGAACAAACATGAGACAGATGACCGGCGCGGCAATCCACACCGACTGGCCGATCGTTCGCTCAGGCTCCTTACACTCGCCGGCCAGGATTGCCACGTACTCAAGTCCGCATAATGCGCCGAACATCATTTGCCCGAATAGAGCGAGGGTGCGGAGATCGGCCGGGGGTGCGGTGACTCGTAGCGGATCCCAATGCATGGGCACGTGTCGCGCCCATCCCCATAGCGGCAGCAGGATCAGCATTGCGAAAACCGTCAGCATCGCGGCCCCGCCGATATCGTGAATCCACTTGCCCACACCGAGCCCGCGCAACGCCGCCGACATTACCGCCAAAACAAGCACACTGATAAGAGCCGTGCTCGCCCAGTGGCTATTCGGAAGCCACTGCGCCCGCGGGCCCAGCAAGTACGCAATTGCCGACGGCGTCTCGTAGAGAATCGTCGCCGTGACCGCAATTCCGTACACCCAGATGTTCCATGCGGTGACAAAGCCGCCGATATCGCCGAAGGCTTCACGGGCCCACACATACAATCCGCCTTCCAGCGGCATGATGCGGTTCAACGCGATGACCGAGGCAGCCATTGGCACATTGAACAGGATCATGGCGGCTATCCACATCACCACCTGGGCATGGCCCAAACCGGCGGCCACGCCCACCCAAGTGGTGCCGACCACGTACAAAATCTGCGTCAAGACCAGGTCGCGTAGACCTAGTTGGCGCTTCAGACTGTGCTGGTTGTTACCGGTTGATTCCCCCGCCTGCGCCCCACTCATGGTTCCGATATCCTCGCACGAGAATTACTTCTTTCCCAAGCGAATTAACCCGAAAATCCGCTGGCAGCCGCGCACGTTCGTGGATTGCAACTTCGATTCTGTGGTCCTGCTGCCGGCGCTCTGATTTATGATGGCTCGCTACCAGCAACCACGGGGGAAAAGTGTTCAGCCGACGCCGGTTTCTACAATGCGCCGCATCGACGGGAGTGGTTCTCGGTGCCGGAAGAACAGTTGCCGAGATTCAGCCCGATACGGAAAAGCTGCCGAGCGCGATTGCCCGCCTGAAATCGCGGAAAGCGCAAGCGAAGCCTATCACCGGTGCGGAACGGCACGAGCGACTTGATAAGGCCCGGCAGTTGATGGCGAAGGGGCACATCGATGCGATGGTCGTCAGCTCCGGCACTTCGTTGACTTACTTCTCGGGGGTGAGATGGTGGCCGAGCGAACGCTTCTTTGCCATGGTGCTGCCAGGGCGCGGAGACGGGTTCTTCGTCTGCCCGAAGTTCGAGGAAGCGCGAGCCGTTGGGCAAATCTCCGCCGGGCCGTTCGGGAAGTCCGCGCCGGTTCTCACGTGGGAGGAGGACGATAATCCTTATGCGCTGCTCGCCGCCGCACTCCGAGATCGACGCGTAGCGACCGGACCCATAGGCATTGAGGAGACGGTTCCGTTTGTCTTCAGCGATGGCCTGGCGAAGGCTGCCCCGGCCCTGAAGTTCGTCAGCGCGACAGCCGTCACTGCCGGTTGCCGGATGGTCAAGAGTTCGCATGAGCTCGAATTAATGCGACTGGCAAATAAGGTCACTCTGACCGCCTACGCCGCGGCGCATACTTCCCTCAAGCCCGGCATGACTGGGCGGCAGTTCGAAGAACTCGTCAGGGCCGCTCACCGGCAACTCGGGTTCCCGAATGCCGATGTATTCGTGATGGTCGGGAAGTACACAGCGAATCCTCACGGCGCAATTGAGGAGCAGGTGATTCGAGAAGGCGCGGTTGTGTGGATTGACGGCGGTTGCACGGTTGAAGGCTATCAATCGGACATCACGCGGTCGTTTGTGCTCGGCAAGGCGACCGACAAAATGAATTCCGCGTTTGACATCATTCACCGGGCACAACAGGCGGCGCTCAAGGCCGCGCAAGTCGGGCGTCCGTGCGGCAGCGTGGACGATGCTGCGAGAAAGTTGATCGCCGATGCGGGTTACGGTCCGGGGTATAAGTTCTTCGGGCACCGCCTGGGACACGGTATCGGATTGGATGGGCACGAGTGGCCCTACCTGGTTCACGGCAACGAACTGCCGCTCGAGGCTGGCATGACATTCAGCGATGAGCCAGGAATCTATATCCCCGACGAGTTCGGCATTCGACTGGAAGACGATATGGTGATCACGGAGCGCGGTGCTGAACCGATGACGCCACAGAGCGAGTCGCTGGAGAAGCCGTTCGAGGGAGTTGCAATCGCCTAACGACGAACGTTTCAAAACCAACCGCTGCCATTCTCTGTTGAATCTATCTTGAAGGCGCAGATGCCCTGCCGACTAGCTGCCTCGCCTTGCTGCGATAACGTGCGGGCGGATCGCCAAACTCTCGCTTGAAAGCTCGATTGAAGGCGGACTCGGATTCATATCCGACGGTCGACGCGATCTGAGCCACACTCTGGTTCGTGGAAGCCATCATTTGCATACCAAGTTGCAGCCGCCATCGAGTGAGATAAGCGAGCGGGGGCTCACCAAGATATTGCCGAAACCGCTGTGCCAGAACGGAACGCGAGAGTCCGACTTCGCGTGCAAGTCCCTCAATCGTCCACGGTTCCTCTGGCCGGCTATGCATGAGCGCGAGTGCCTTTCCGACCTCCGGATTGCGCGCTCCCGCAAGCCAACCAGTTTGGTGCTCGGGCAGTTCCGCGACGTAACGACGCAAGGTCTCGACGAAGAGTGTTTCGGATAACTTCGCCAGTACGGCCTCGCTGCCCGATTGAGTGCTGCCCGCCTGCGAGATCGAATACTGGATGGATTTCTCCAGCCACTCGCCAGCTGCGCCATCACGAATGTTGACTTTAAACACGGAGGGTAGTCCGGCAAGGAATACCTGGCTCATCCGCGGTTCGCACATTAGAAACCCGCACACAAAGCGGCTGATCTCGCCACCGCCTCCCATGCGCGACTGTTTCAGCCCACAGGAGAAGATGCGTTGCAGTTCGGTTTCACCGTCAATGGTGTAAGGCGAGGGGCCGCTTTCGATTACGTGCGGATCACCGTGTGGAAAGATGACGATGTCCCCCGGTCGAAGCTGCAGTCGCACATCTTGTGCTTCGGCATAGACCCGGCCTTCGAGTAGGAGGTGATAGACAACCACGTGTCCGGCCCCGTCACGAATGAAAGCCGCCAACTTGCAGGACTCTGGCGAGCGAAAACGCCAAGGCGCGCTGAATTCACCGTTGTAGAAGAACGCGCTCTCCAGTTTCACCACCCGCAATACTTCGGAAAGAGCATCCATCGTTTCACCTGAATAGACGTACTGCAAAGTGGGCCGGACGAAAGGAAAACTGAAGTTTCGGTTATGGATGCGCAGGCAAAAACATAAGACTCAAAATCAAGACGGCATCCATCTCTTCGCGCATAGTCAATCTCGGCTTCACCAGGAGCCCAATATCGTAGAAGAGGAGAGATAGCAATGCCACTGATCGAAGTGAAAATGATTGAAGGCGTATTCACCACGGCGAAGAAGAAAGAGATCATCACCAAACTAACGGACGCCATGGTATCCATCGAGGGCGAGGCCTTGCGGCCCTATACCGTTGTTGTTCTGGAAGAAACGAGGAGCGGGGACTGGGGTATCGGAGGGAAGACGCTCACCACGGGCGACGTCCACGCAATCGCCGCCGGGAAAACCGCGTAGAGGTTCCTGGCAGGCCCTGCTGCTTGCAAGCCCGGGTGCAAGCGGCAGTCGGCCTGCCGTAATCGCTGCCCCCTCCAGAGTTCTCACCGCATCTTTCACTTTTCAGCAGCGAGGTTCGGTCGCTGACGAGCGTCAGGGCTGCAGTGTGGCTTAGGCGACTCCGTCTTGATGACTTCTACCCGTTTCAGCTACGCGCATGCGTTACCATGTCGGGTTAACCGGAACGGCGTTTTTGTGTTCCCTACACCATCCCCTGTAGAGGTCTCATGAAGAGAATTCTTTTTGTCCTTGTAGTCGTTTTCCTTTCGCTGGCCGCGCAGGCGGCGACGCAGCAGGAGATTGCACGCTGGAAGCAGGAAGCCACTAACGTGACCATCATTCGCGATGATTGGGGTATCGCGCACGTGTACGGCAAGAGCGATGCCGACGCGGTCTTTGGCGCTGAGTATGCCCAGGCGGAAGATGATTTCAATCGCGTGGAAACCAACTACATCAACGCCATGGGGCTGCTGGCGCAAACGCAGGGCGAGTCGGCGATCTACCAGGATCTGCGTATGAAGCTGTTTATCGATCCTGTCGATCTCAAGCAGAAGTACGCGGAGAGCCCGGCGTGGCTGAAGAAGCTAATGGATGCTTTCGCCGATGGCCTGAACTATTACCTCTATATGCATCCGGATGTGAAGCCCCGGGTGATCCACCACTTTGAGCCGTGGATGGCGTTGAGCTTCACGGAAGGCAGCATTGGCGGCGACATCGAGAGGGTGAATCTGCGCGAGTTGCAGGCGTTCTATGGCAGTGGGACGCCGAGCGCGGCCGCGAGAGAAACCGACGAAGGACCACAGGATGGCGAGCCGCGTGGGTCGAACGGAATGGCGATTGCTCCGTCAAATACGACTGACCACCACGCGCTGCTGCTGATCAATCCGCATACGTCGTTCTTCTTCCGCTCGGAGCTGCAGATGGTGAGCGACGAAGGCCTCGATGCCTATGGCGCTTCCACCTGGGGACAGTTCTTCATCTACCAGGGATTCAACGAGCATACCGGCTGGATGCACACGTCGAGCGGCGTCGATGCGGTGGATGAATACCTGGAGACGATCTCGAGAAAGGGCGACAAGTACTTCTACAAATACGGCGACGAAGAGCGTCCGGTGACCGAGAAGGTGATCACGGTGCCGTACCGAACCTACAACGGCATGGCCGAGAGAAAGTTCACCGTGTACTACACGACCCATGGGCCGGTCGTTCGCAAGATTGGCGACAAGTGGGTTTCGATCAAGCTGATGCAGTTGCCGATCCAGCAGCTCGAACAGTCGTTCCTGCGGACGAAGACGAAGGACTACAAGTCGTACCTGAAGGTGATGGAGATGTACGCGAACTCGTCGAACAATACCATTTTCGCGGATTCCGACGGCGACATCGCGTACTTCCAGGGAAACTACATTCCGCGGCGTGACAACCGTTTCGATTTCACCAAGCCGGTGGATGGCAGCATTCCGGCGACGGATTGGAATGGCCACCTCACGGTTGACGAAGCGCCGCATCTGCTCGATCCGAAGAGCGGATGGATTTATAACTCGAATGATGCGCCGTGGTCGGCCGGCGGGCCCGGGAGTTTGAAGAAGTCCGATTACCCGGCGTATGTCGAAATGGGTGGCGAGACGGCGCGCGGATTGCATGCGGTTCGCGTACTCGAAGACAATAAAAACTTTTCGATCGATGGGCTGATTGGTGCGGCATTCGATTCGTATCTGCCATGGTTCGCCAAGACAGTTCCGAGTCTCGTCAAGTCTTGGGATGAAGCCCCGGACTCAGATCCGCTCAAAGCGAAACTGAAGGACCAGGTCGCTGAGTTGCGTCGGTGGGATTACCGCTGGGGCCTGGACTCCGTTCCGACCTCGCTGGCCGTGTTCTGGGGAGACCAGGTGTTTCGACAGAACCGCGAGGCGATTCTGGCGAGCGGCGAAACTCCGTACGACTATATAAGCAAGTTGCCGAGTGAGAAGTTGCTGCCGGCGCTCGCGGCGGCGTCGGATCGGCTGACGGCGGATTTCGGAACCTGGAAAACGCCGTGGCGCAAAATCAACCGTTTCCAGCGCGTCGATGACGACATCGATCCGCACTTCAGTGATTCGGAGTGGAGCATGCCGGTCGCCTTCACTTCTTCGTTATGGGGATCGCTGGCGTCGTTCGGAGCGAAGCAGTATCCGAATACGAAGAAATGGTATGGGACGAGCGGAAACAGCTTCGTCGCTGTCATCGAGTTCGGTCCGAAGGTTCGGGCGAGGGCGGTGACGGCCGGCGGCGAGAGCGGCAATCCCCTGTCGCGCCACTTCAACGACGAGGCGAAGCGGTACGCTACCGGCGACCTGCGAGAGGTTTATTACTATCGCTCACAGCTACAGGGGCATACGGAGCGGACATATCATCCGGGAGAATGAGCTTCTTGCCTGGACGGATTTGTTCATCCTCAAGAGCGTCTTCACAAAGGCACAGAGCACACAGAGGATTTGAATCATAACCACATGAGCTGCGAATGGCCCGTGTAGAACCACCCACTTGCACAAAATTCCTAGAATCCCGGCGGCCTCTCTCCCGCCACGTTGAAGCTCTTCTCCATTGCCAGTCCGGCGCGGACGACGGTGCCTTCGTCGAAGAGGCGGCCGATGAGCGTGACGCCGTGCGGGACGCGACGCGGCGGATTGAATTTCGGAAGCGGATGCGCCGGGTCAGGCGCCCAGTCGCTGCGGGCTTCGGAAACTTCGACGAAGCCGGCGCGCAACGTGAGCGATGGGTGGCCGGTGAAGTTCGTCAGCGTGAGCATTTCATCGCGCAGGGACGGCACGAGCAGCAGGTCGACTTGCGACATTACGCGCGACATTTCCATCGCGACCTTACGGCGCATGCGGTCGGCCTGTACGAAGTCAACTGCGGAAAGGAAGCGCGACTGCCGGAACGTATTCGGCCAAGCGTCGGGCACCTGCATTTTGAGCTCATCGACGGCACCGCTGAGCGTGAGTTCTTCGAAAGCGGCGGCGCTTTCCGCGAAGAGAACGACTTCCAGGCAGTCGTAATTCCAGTCAGGCAGCGAGACTTCGACCGGCACCATGCCGAGCTTTTGGATCGTCTCAAGCGCAGCACGATCGACATCGGTCGCGGGCGGCTCTTTCATCCAAGTGGGGAAATAGCCGACGCGCAGACCTTTCACGCTTCGGGTGGCGTCGTAGTCGAGCTTGCTGGGAAGGCTGTAGCTGTCGGCGTGGTCGGGCCCGGTGATGGCGTGGAGCACGAGGATGGTGTCTTCGACGCTGCGCGCCATGGGGCCTAGCTTGTCGAGCGACCAGCAGAGAGTCATGGCGCCGGTGCGCGCAACGCGGCCGAAAGTGGGCCGCAGACCGTTGACGCCGCAGCGCATTGATGGTGCGACGATGCTGCCTCCGGTTTCGCTGCCAATGGCGAAGCCGACAAGCCCGGCGGCGTTGGCTGCGCCCGGGCCGGCGCTCGAGCCTGACGCGCCTTCTTCCAATAGCCACGGATTCATGGTCTGACCGCCGAACCAGATGTCATTCAACGCGAGCGCACCGAGACTGAGTTTGGCGACGAGGACGGCACCGGCGTCATGCAGACGCTGAACAACGACAGCATTGTCCTTGGGCACTCGGTTCCGATAGGGTTCGGCGCCGTAGGTGGTGGGAATGTCCGCCGTGTCGAGCAGGTCTTTCGCGCCCCACGGAATTCCGTGCAAGGGGCCGCGATACTTTCCGGCAGCAATCTCGCGGTCGGCCTGTTTCGCTTGCTGAAGGGCGAGGTCGGTTGTGAGAGTAATGACGCAGCGCAGCTTCGGATTGAATTTTTCGAGGCGCGAAAGATAAATGCGTGTGAGGCGTTCCGAGGTGAGTTTGCGCTGCTCGATCCAGCGCGAGAGATGCGTTACAGGAGCGAAGGCGATGTCTTCTTCGTTCTGCGGCAGAGGGCCGGGGTCGATCTGGCTGCGCACAAAATGATTCGACGGGGGGCCAGAGGGCGCGCCCGGGATCAGCGGATTCCAAGTGGTCGCGGGCGGCAGCGTGTCTTCCAGCGGAGTTTTGCGCGGGCCGGTACGGCGCTCATAGAGGGGCGCCATCGATTTTCTCCAATTACCGGCGGCTTCCTCGAGATGCGGTTGCGTGTACTCCACCTGAACGAGTTTTTCAGCCTCGGTGAAGGTGCCGGCTGAAACTTCAGGTCCGACCGGCGGCGCGGTGCCGAACGCCGGTGGCGCGCCCGGCGTTGGCGGTTGTTGTTGCTGCGACGGCTCTTGCGCGTGGCTGAAGGTTGCGGCGGCCGCTCCAATCACGACGAGCGAGGTTTCGGTGAGGAATTCTCTGCGCGATTTCGACATACTCCTCCTCTGAGTTGCGTCGTCCCGGCTGCATAGTTTTGCTGAACTGGAAAAGATACACCAAGGCGGATGGGTGAGTATTTGTCGAATTTAATCGCGAGCCAGGCGCTCTAGCGTTCGGCAGAAGGTTGGAGGAGTGCCTGCATCTGTTCGGAACGCTGGAGCGATTCGCCGTCCACGGTCGTCATTTCCCATAGCGATGGATCGCGCAGTAGGCGGCTGACCAGCGCGGTGTGCATGGCGTGCCCGGCGCGGTCGGCTTCGACGCGGCCCAGCACCTGGTGGCCAATGAGGGCGAGGTCGCCAATGAGGTCGAGCACCTTGTGCCGGACGAATTCATCCGGGTAGCGCAGTGGGCCATTCTTTATTCCGTCGCGAGTGAGAACAATGGCATTGTCTTCGGAGGCGCCGCGGATCAGTCCCATATTCTTCAGCATGGGCGCTTCGTGGAGAAACCCGAAGGTGCGCGCGCCGGCGATCTCCCGCAGGTAGCTCCCGTTCGTCAGTTCGATCTGGAAGTGCTCTCGTCCGATTAGCGGGTGGGGGAAGTTGATGCTGTAAGAAACCGAGAAGCCGTCCCAGGGATAAACGGCGATGAACTTGTCGCCATCGCGGAATTCAACCTGTTTGAGGATGCGGAGGTAGTGGCGCTTGCGGCGTTGCTTGCGGACACCGGCTTTCAGAATGGCCTCGACGATCGGGAGCGCGCTGCCGTCGAGGATCGGCAACTCGAGGTTGTCGATTTCGATGATGACGTTATCGACGCCGAGGCCAACCAGCGCGGAGAGCAGGTGCTCGGTCGTTGAAATGAGCACGCCTTTCTTCATTAAACTGGTGGCGTAGCTGACCTTGGCGACGTTGTGTCCCGTAGCCTCGATGAGGAAATTGTCGAGATCGACGCGGCGGAAGATGACGCCGGTTCCGGCCGGCGCCGGAAGGAGTCGCATGGTGACGGGAGCGCCGCTATGCAAACCGAGGCCGGAAAACTCCACGGACTCGCGGATTGTCTGTTCGTAGCTCACAGGAACCGTAATCTAGATTACAAGTGATTCCATTCGGTTCGCTGTGGCTGCCTGACCACAGTACGTGGCTTTTACGCGAATATGACCCCGTTCAAGTTTACTGTTTTGAGTCACTTACAAAGATGACAAGGATCTCTGTTACTTTTTCCTGGATTGGTTTAAATCGTAAGTTATCTTAGCCTCGAACTTGCGGGCATCGATTGGGACGTTGTAGCTGACAGTGGTGACGAAGCGCTGCCCCGTCTGCTGGCCGTTGTGGTAGCGGACGATCGTGTGCGGGGTCTGAATCCCGTCCTCGGCGCGGTAGTTGGCATAGACCTCGTCGTCGGTTGATTTCAATCCATCGTAATCGCGATAGGTAAAGCTCTTCTTAATAAGCAGATTGCTGTTGGGATCGATTCCCAGAGTAACGGACTGGTTCTTCTTATTGACGAGAGTCACCTGCTCTACAAACTGCTGATCGGCGAGGGCAGAGCCGTCGTAAAGGACGAGCGTGCCGGGATCCGGCAACCACACGCGCAGAACCTGTTCGATTGAGTACCTCCGATGCAGAAGGTAATCCGATAGTTCCTTGGGCTCAATGGCGGCGGTTCCCTTGTAGGTGATCTCGTATCCCTTGTCGCCGCTATAGATGTAGGCTACGTCACGGTCCTTCGTCAGTTCGACGCGGTCCTTGTCGGGATACTTCCAGAATCGCCAGAAAAGGATGCCGAGGGAGTTCGGCTGTCCCTGGTAGAACGTATAGGCGCGCCCCTCCTGCGTCATCGTCTGGTAGTTCAAGAAAGCCTGCCCACCCATGGCGGCGATCATTTTCTGCAACAGGTCTTTGGCCTTTTTCGTGTTGGGGTCTTGAGTAGCAATGGCGGCCAGACCCTTGTCCTGTCCTGTCGCGGCCCTGGACGACGCTGTGCCGGATGCGGGTGCAGTTGACTGTGGGGGCACCGATTGCTGACCGAGAGAGAGCACCGGCAGTACAAGACCGGCGATAAGAAGGATTCCGAGCTTTCCCATCCTTGATGTCTTTCTTTCGTTACTAATTCCGTAGTTCACCCGTGAATTGTAACTCCGGGGCAGGATCTTCTTAGGATGCGGCGGGACGACGCCGCGCCAATGAATATCTGGTTACCGCAGTTGTAAGCTGCTCAATATTGGGCAGCCACTTTCTTCTGTTGAGCATTGTTCTTCTCGGGATTTCCTTTCCCGCGAGGTTTTTCGGGCCAAGTTGACGCTCTTTGTTGGCATTGCGATTGCTTCTTTGTTTGGCACGGTAGACCTTCGGCTTCACAAGGGGCTCTAAGTGCTCATACAGAAAGTTATCGCCTTCTCACTCTTCTCCATGGTTCTCATCTTTTCGGCGGCTGCCCACGCCGACTGCGCCGCTCCGGGATCGCCCGGATTGCGTATCTGTTTTCCGAACCAGAACTCGGTAGTGATGTATACAGCCGGGATTGAAATGGCCGCGACTACCGCGAGCGGTGCCGTCGCGCGCTCCGAGGTCTGGGTCAATGGCACCAAGCGCGACAGTTTCGGCTTCCTCCCCGGCACACTCTACGACGGTTCGATGACAAACGGTTGGAACCACGTTACCGTCAAAGCATGGGACACGAACGGCAATCTCTACCAGGCAACGCGTTCCTTTTATGTAACCGGCTATGGCGTTAACAGGTGCTCGACCCCCAGCAGCGCCGGCGTCAACCTCTGCTGGCCGAGGGCAAACAGCTTGCAACCGAACGAAGCGGTCGGGATCGCCGCTTCGGCTACGGGCCAGAACTCCAGGATCAAGTACGTGAACATCTACGTCGATGGCAAGTTCCTGGTTGGTCAGAGTGGGAATTCCATTGTTACCGGTGCCGGCTTGAGTGCCGGAATGCATACCGTAACAGCACGCGCAGTGGACTATGCCGGGCACGTCTTCAAAGCCAGCAGCACTTTCAAGACGTTCTACAGCTATGAATGCAATCCTAAGAGCGGGGTGTGCTCGCCGGGAATCGTGATCAACAAGCCAGGGACCGAGGATGTGCCGACGACGTTCACCGTGCAGGCCGATGTGCAGAACAATCCGGCACCGATCTCCGCAACGAAGATCTATATCGACGGCGTCGTGAAGGCCAGCTCTGGCGGGCCGGGAATTGCCGCATCGTTCACGCTTCCCGCCAACAGCACGCATCGCATGGTCATCATGGCCTGGGATACCGCCGGGAAGATATACGAGTCCTACCAGAATCTCTACGTTCACTGAAATTGTTGCCCAGGGGGAGGCACGATCAACCGCGGATTCACCGGGTCAGATAAGCCGGACCTGTTGAACCGCGGTTGTATTTTTGCCGTGAATCCGCCAGCGGCATGGCATCATCTTTGAGCTATGCCGATTCAAGTCGTAAATTTCGCCGAAAAATTTTCAAGCTTCGATGAGTATTGGTCGCCTCGCATTGCCGGAGAGCTGAACGAAAACTATGTGAAGCTCGCCAAGCTTAAGGGCGAGTTCGTGTGGCATCACCACGAGCACGAAGACGAGATGTTCCTGGTAGTGAAGGGCGAGCTGCGAATCCGCATTCGCGAAAACGGTGGCGAGCGCGAAGTAACAATCGGCCCCGGCGAATACGTGGTCATTCCTCGCGGGATTGAGCATTTGCCGATTGCAGATGACGAAGTTCACCTGGTCATGGTCGAACCAAAGACAACGTTGAACACTGGCAACGTGCGCAACGAGCGCACGCGCGTGGAATTACCCAGCGTTTAATACCGCGAGCGGGAACAAGCTTCCCTTACCTTTTGGTTGTTGCGAATTCGTGAGTTCTCACGTGGGCTTCTGTATTCTAGTGAAGCCGGATGAACTGTGAATTACGCAGCGTAGCGGGAACCAAAGAACTGTGGATGGAGTCGGCACGATGACCATCCACGACTCCGTCCTGCTCTTTCTCGCAGCAATTGCGGCCGGAACCCTCAACTCGGTTGCGGGTGGCGGCTCGTTCGTAAGTTTTCCGACTCTTCTGCTGACCGGAGTTCCGCCCGTGCAGGCGAATGCGACCAACACGGCGGCGCTGTGGCCGGGAACGCTAGCCAGTGTCGGTGCCTATCGCGGTGAATTTCGGGGCGAGAACCGACGCATGCTGATCCCATTGATGATCGTGGGATTGGTTGGGGCTCTGATCGGGGCCAAGGTGCTGTTGCAGACTCCGCAAGCAACTTTTCTCCGCCTGATTCCTTACTTGCTGGGTGGTGCCACCCTGCTGTTCGCGGCCAGCGGACGCATCACCGCCTGGGTTCGCGAGCGCAGCGCTCACATGCGCAATCAGACCCGGTTGGCAGTCGCGGGCGCGGTCTTCATCCAGCTTTGCATTGCGGTTTACATCGGTTTCTTTGGGGCGGGCGCAGGAATCCTGATGCTCGCGATGTTCGCGATCATGGGCGTGAAAAGTATCCACACCATGAATGCCTACAAAACGCTCCTGGCTACACTGTGCAACGGGATCGCGCTGATACCATTCTTCATTGCTCGCGCGGTCTACCTTCCCCAGGCGCTGGTGATGCTCATCGGAGCCGCGCTGGGAGGATATTTCGGGGCCTACTTCGCGCAGAAGATGAACCCCCGCCACGTGCGCTGGGTGGTCATTGCAATCGGGGCCGGCATGTCACTGTATTTCTTCTACAAACAGGGATTCTGAAAGGAGCGCACGCAATGCCCACGCTCATAGCACAGCCGACGCGCATCACCGCCGCGGGTAACAAGCCCAAACTGATCGACGAGTACATCGGACGCGTGAATTCTTCCACGACCGCTCTGAGCGTCGCGCACATGCGCTCCCGCGGTGGATGGATCGAGCCCGGACAAACTCCTGCATTCGACGAGTTCACGGTCGTACTGAAGGGCATGTTGCGGGTCACGCACAAGGGCGGTTCACTCGACATCCACGCCGGCCAGGCCGTAATCGCGCATGCGGGCGAATGGGTACAGTACTCAACCCCTCGGGAAGAAGGCGCCGAGTACATCGCGGTTTGCCTGCCGGCGTTTTCGATCGAGACCGTGCATCGGGATAATGACAAATCTGGAAACGACGAATAGAGAAGTCGGGGTTCTTCATTCGTCGTTTTGATCGTCGACATTCGTCATTCGTTTATGAAACCCGCGGCTCTCATTGATAAACTTTCTCCATGGACGCCGTTTTCACTTCCATTGGCTACATGGCTGGAGTACTGACCACAATCGCTTTCTTTCCCCAGGTGCTGCATACGTATCGCGTAAAATCGGCGGGCGATCTTTCCTGGAAGATGCTGATCTGCTTCAGTTGTGGCCTCTTGCTCTGGTTTATCTACGGCGTTTACCTGCATTCGTGGCCGATGATTCTCGCCAACTCCATAACCCTCGCGCTGCAGGGATTCATCATCAGCATGAAAATCCGCTACCAGAGATAGCCGCCGGTCTGCAGAACAATAGAAAGCCGCCTGAACAACGGGCGGCTTTGCTTGCTACTAATCCGAAACGGATTGCGTCATTGCATCGGAGCGGAGACGTGCTCATGCGCAATAAGCCACTGGTTTCCGTGCTTGTGCCAGATGGCCGTCCACCGCACTTTCATGTGCTGGTCTTTGCCGTCTTCGGTGACAACGTCCATGTCGACGGTACTCGTTGTCCAAGTCATTGTCGGCGACTCGGAATGGATCATGCCGTCGTAGTTGACGGTCGGCTTCATGGATTTCCATCCCGCAAGTAGCGGCTTTACTCCGTTTTCGTATTCCGCCCAGCTGTGATACTGCAACGGCGCAACGTCATAGAACGTGTGGTTCGGTTCGTGGCTGTAGAACTTCGCCGGGTTAGCTGGATCGAGCGTTCCCCAGGCGTCCCACACCTGCTGCATGATCGTCTTGTCAAAACCGGCTTCAGCTTTGGCTTCGTGTTCGTGTTGCTGCGCAACGACGGTGAACGCCAGGCAAATTGCGACTGCGAGGGTCAGGAACAGGGACACGCGGCGAATCATGAAGTCCTCCTGCCCAAATTTGGGCGGCAGGATTCTACCACCTGCGTCGTTGCGGTGGAGAAGATTAACGCAAGGATGCCGGGGTCGCTGAGGAACTGCAACTGCGGAGCGGGTGGTGTTGGCCGCGTGATTGTCGCTCGATAAATTCAAGTGGAACCTCTCAGCACAGAAAAACTGAGACACAGAGAATCTCATTCAAAAAAGCCAAGCCCTTCAGGATTGTTGTGGTTTCAGATGGTCACTCGATGCTTCTGTGTCTCTGTGGTGAATAGGTTCCAAGTTTGGCTGGCTTGTTCGCTGCGCCACTTTCTTCCCGGGCACCGAAGCGCCTTGAACGTATTCCCATCCAACGGGCATCCCGAGTAATGCCATCCCACTAAATGTTTCTCGTAACAAGGAGGATGGTTGTTATGAAGGTAGTTTATGCGGGCTTGCTCACCGTCGTCATGATGCTTCCCGTTGCAGTGTTCGCCAAAACAGATTCAGCGAAGGTGAATTTCGATCACGCACTGATGGTCGCCGGTCAGAAGGTTCCGGCCGGACATTATGACGTCAGGTGGTCGGGAAATGGTCCTGCGGTGCAAACAAAGTTCGTGAAAGACGGCAAAACTGTCGCAACTGCATCCGCAAAAATCGTTGACCAGAAAAACCCATACAACAACGCTTTCGAGACTTCAAAGGAAAACGGTTCGCGAGTCCTGACGGCCATAGATCGTTCCAATTTCTCGCTGAAGTTCCCACAGAACGGAAAAACGAAAACCTCAATGCAGTAACTCAGCCAACTAACAAAGCCCTATTCTCCGCATCTCACATCTCCCCATTGATGCGAAGAATAGGGCTCAACTCGTCCGGGGACGGAACTCATTTCATCTCTATCGGCGCAAACGTTCCGTCGGGCTTGCTGACGGCCAGGCGAATCGGCCGCGGCGGGCCTTTCGTCGGAATCGTTGCCTCGAACCACAACTGCTCGCCCGCTTTCCGGATCGACGGATCGCTCGCGTTATCCGGGATGAAAAAGAGCGAGGGCTCGGCAAGCGCGGTGACGCCCTTGCCATCTCTGGTCCCCGTCCACACCAATCTCTGCGTGCCTCGGGGATCCTTGATCGCCCACAGCTTCCCATCACGAACTTCCAGCCGATAAAGGCCCTGCGGATAAGAGAATTGATTTCGCGCAGCCGGAACGTCGGTTTCGACGACCGCTCTCAGGGCAACGTAGCGTCCGCGAATTGGCAGGTTCGGATCGTAAGAAACCGATTGCAGCCAGATGCGCGGCCGCGTCGCCCGGTCGATGAGTAACTTCGCGCCAAGAGAACTCACCAGCAGCACGTGAATCAGGCCAACCAGCAACCCTTTTTTCATCGTTTTCATGCGGCACCTCCGGAAACAGCGAGCTGACCAACGAGTTTTCGCCGCACTTTCTCAAGCAGATATCCGCCGATGAGGAAGAGCGCGCCGCCGGTAATCAGTGCGAGCGAGCGCCCGAGCTTGTCGATGACGTTGGAGAAGTAGAAGAAGATCACCGTGAGGGCGAAACCAACCACGCCGACATTGATGTAATTCTTTTGTGCTTCGCGGATACCCCAGGCAATCAGTCCGACCGCGGCCAAACCGCAGAACCCGTAGATCACAAGTTCAGTCGTGTTGTCGTGGTAATCCATCTGGCTGATCGCCAGGAGCCACGCGGCTCCAACGACGTTATAGATTGCTCCCCAGCGTCTCAAGAGGACCGAAAACAGCAGCGGCAATCCGAGCGCGAGCAGCCATCCCGAAACGAGCATGACCGTGCTCAAGGATGGCGCCCAAGTGCTCCAGTAGCGTTCCTGGCCACGCATGAAAATCAGAGAGATGCACGCCGGGATGAGCGCGACTCCGCCAATGAGGTGCAAGGATCGCCGGAAGCCGTCGCGGAACCCGGTCTGCGGAAGTGTGAGGTAGGTCAGCGCCAGCATGGCGGTGAATCCCGCCAGCACCGTTCCTGCCGCCGGTCTTTCGCCGGCGCGAACGATCCACTCGCCGCCGAGCCAGATCGGGACCAGCAGGGCTGCCATTACGGCCTGCACCGAGTGCCGCAGAACATACCAGGCTGCCATCGCGCCGATCGACCACAGCATGAAGCCGCCGGGCCAGTGCTCCTGCAGATTGAAAATCTGTCCCGCCAAAAATATCCCTGCGCCGAGCGCGCAAGTCCCGATCGCGTGCATCGCGACCGACAGCGTCCGCATACGTTCCGCGAAGAACGCGCCGGCAACGTGGAATACGGCCGTCAGGCTGAGAACCAACGTGAAGCGCTGCGATGGCGATAAAGCGTCCCAGTGCGCAGCGACAAAAAGCAGGACTCCGGCGGCGAGCATGATCCCGCCGAGCGCCAGCGCGATTCGAACCAGGAAATCTGAATTGCGCCGCGACTCCGCCTCGAACCGTCGAATCCGCTCCGCCGTCACGGCATCAATCACTTCTGCTGCCGTCCAGCGGTCCAGCTTGCGATCAACATCAGTGAATAGAGCCATAGTGTGGTGGATTATGCCTCCCTCCCCGCAATCAAGCGAGACTTTTGACCGTCACGAAACTAGAACGCACGATGCGAATCTTCTTGCACCCAAAATCAGCCCTGACGTTAACCTTTTAACGAAGAACTTCCCTGCATCTTTTCTTCCGTGCTCTCCGTATCCGCAAATGGTAGAATCCGCGCGTTATCAGGAGCCATTCATGAGCACTCCTTCTGCCGTTCCTCCAATTGCCGAAGCACCCAAGGGCCTCAGCGAGACCGAACGCCTCATCGATACATTCGTCGCGCCTAGCAAGACGTTCGCCGACATTCAGCGAAACGCACGCTGGTGGGTTCCGTTTCTCATAATGGCGGTTGTCTCGCTCGGCTTCATCTTCGCCATCGACAAGAAGATCGGCTGGGATCAGATCATGCAGAACGAGATCGCCAAGAGTCCTGCTGCGCAGGAGCGCATTGACAAAATGCCGCCCGAGCAGCGTGACAACATTCTGCGAACGCAGATGAAAGTATCCAAAGTCTTCGCATATGCGAACCCGGTGTTCGTGCTCTTGATGTACCTCATCGTGGCGGCGGTCCTGCTCGTAACCTTCAACTTCGGGTTTGGGGCCCAGCTTCGTTACATGAATCTTATGGCCATCGTCGCTTATGCGTCGTTGCCGAATATTTTGTCGACCTTGCTCGGCATAATAGTTATCTTCGCCGGCATCGATCCGGCGGCGTTCAACATCAAGAATCCTGTTGCAACCAACCCCGCCTATTTCATGGACCCGATGCAGCACAAAATCTTATACGGTGTTGTGTCCGCCTTTGACGTTTTCAGCATATGGGTCATCTTCCTGATGGCTTTCGGAGTGTCGGCGAACTCAAAAGTCAAGAAAGGCACGGCCTTCCTGGCTATCTTCCTCTTGTTCCTGCTGTTCAAGGTCGGCGGCGCTGCACTAGGCGCAGCCTTTAGCTAACCAATCGAGCCATTGTGGATCGTGCCATCGAGCCATCGAAAGGAGCCGGCTTGCTGAATTTGCCGAGCACAGCCTGTTCGTGATTCGATATTCGAAGCGACGGGTTCTCCGACGGCACGATGGCCCGATCGCCTGGTGGCACGATTCCTGATGCCTCTCCTCTCAATTCAGTCGCTCTTCGTCCGATTCCCGTCGCCTACCGGCGCGATCACCGCCGTCCGCGACGTCTCGCTCGAGATCGCCACGGGTGAATCGCTCGGCCTCGTCGGCGAATCCGGCTCCGGAAAGAGCGTTACGTCGCTCGCCATCCTTCGCCTCCTCCCGCCGGAGGCGCGGATCGAAGGTTCCATCCATTTCAATGGTGAAGACCTGCTCGCGAAATCTCCCGACGAGATGCGCCGCGTTCGCGGTGCCCGCGTCAGCATGATCTTCCAGGAGCCCATGACGGCACTGAATCCGGTCATGCGAGTCGGAGACCAGGTCGCCGAAGCCGTTACCGCCCACGGTCACCCTAAGCGGGAAGCCCAGCAACGCGCCATTCAGGCCCTGCATGACGTCGGCATCCCCGAGCCCGAGCGTCGGGCGCGCGACTACCCGCATCAACTTTCGGGTGGTCAGAGGCAGCGCGTGATGATTGCCATGGCGATCGCCAATCGGCCGCAACTGCTCATTGCCGACGAGCCCACCACCGCGCTCGACGTCACCATCCAGGCGCAGATTCTCGAGTTGCTCGCGGAACTGCGGCACAAGTTCGACCTGTCGATGCTGTTTATCTCGCACGACCTCGCCGTTGTCTCGCAGGTAACAGATCGCGTGGCGGTGATGTACGCCGGCTCCATTGTCGAGCTCGGCCCCGCGCGCGAAATCTTTCACTCGCCTGCGCATCCGTACACCCGAGGTCTGCTCAACTCCGTGCCGTCGCTCCGCACGGATCGCTCGCTGCCGCTTCGCACGATCGAAGGTACCGTGCCCAACCTCGCATCGCAGCCGCAGGGCTGCCGCTTCGAGCCTCGCTGCGACCTGCGTGTCCCGGCATGTGCGACAGAGTTTCCCCCGCTGATCGAAGTGGCTCCCCACCACTGGGCGCGCTGCCCCGTGGTCACAGCTTAGCTACCTCTTCCCACAGCTCCCAAATTCGCGCGAGGTGATGATCATCGTGTTCCGCGATGAAAAGCAGATGGTCAACCAATCGCATCGAAACCTGTAGCCTTGCGTGCCACGCCGTGCGCGCGAAGTCTTCAGGAACGAGAGTGGCAAGCGTTTCAATTTGCCGCTCGCGAGCCTTGCGGAACTCGCGCAGAATCTCGGCGATCTGGCTTTCGTTATGCCTCAATTCGGCATTCTTGTACGCGGCAGGCGACAAGGTTTTCGCTCCCGTACGGTATTCCTGCAGCCGCCGCCAGAACAAATCCTCTTCGTCGAGCAAGTGCCCGGCATGCTCTTGAATCGACCACTTTCGTTGTGTTTTCGCGATGAGTTGTTCGCGAGACAACCCGCGAACGGCATCTTCCAGGCGCGCGGGTGTGCCCCGGATCCTGACGATCACATTAGGATAGAGCGCTACCGGAAAATCAAAATCGAATTTCCGATCCAACCATGCGACGAGCTCCGGCATGAGACCGTTCCTCCCCCGATCCTCTTCCGAGGATCTCTGGCCTGTGTAACAGATGATTATGATCGCGGCTACTCACAATTGGGGGGCGATTCACTACCGGCGACGGAGGTCTATAATCCGCCGCAAAGGGCCTTGCTCATTCCGCCTCTTCTGCCGTAGAGTTCTTGCCATCTCTCCAGGGGTGAGAACGATGTCTGAATTTGTGCAAGAACTGAACGCGCGTGTCGCGCGTTTCGACCTGTCGTGCCATCCGTTTTACCAGGCATGGAGCGAAGGCAAGCTCACTCGCGACGACCTGCGCGAGTATTCCGCCGAGTACTATCACCATGTCGCGGCCTTTCCCACCTACCTGAGCGCGTTCCATGCGCGGCTCGAGGACGGCGAGTTGCGCCGCGCCGTTCTGCGCAACCTCGCCGACGAGGAGATCGAAGGCCGCGCACATGCCGATCTCTGGCTCGACTTTGCCGCCGGAATGGGAGCTTCCCCGGAGGAAGTCCGTTCGCGCAAACCGGTTGCGGAGATCGAAGCGCTGGTCGCGCATTTCCGCAGCGTCGCCTCGACAGGGACGCGCGCCGAAGTACTGGCGAGCTTCTACGCCTACGAGTCGCAGGTTCCGCGCGTCGCCAAGGAGAAGGCTCGAGGACTGCGCGAGCGCTACAACGCTGACGCGAAGACTTGCGGGTATTTCACACTGCACCAGTTCGCCGACGTGCAGCATTCCGCGGTCTGGCGTGACGAGTTGGAACGCGAACTGGCCTCGAATCCGGAAGGGCGCGATGCGGCGCTGGCCGCCGGCGAGAGCGCCGCGCAGATGCTGTGGCAGGCGCTGGATGGAGTTCAGCGGCAGATCACGGTCACCGCGTAAAGTGCGACGCCAAATCGCGCCAGTTCTCGTACACGCGCTCCAGATTTGGAACAGAATGAAATAAGTCCTGTCCTAACTGCTTGCGCAAAACCGAGGATGCGTCTACGCTTTCGCGCATGCCTAAATCAGTGCCTATCGGAGCGAAGGGAACGGCGCAGGAGCGAGTGCAGTTCGATCACACGCTGACAGCGCACCTGCATACACTTCCGCCGGTTTACACAACCCCGGACATGGTCCGACTGATGGAGACGGCAGGCGCGCATGCGCTGCAGCCGTTCTGTGAGAAGGACGAGATCTCGGTTGGAACCGCAATCAACGTGGAGCACCGCGCTCCCGTCGGTGTTAACGCGGTAGTGCGAGCCGAGGCCACTGTGAGGTCGATAGACGGTCGGTTCTATACGCTCGACGTGAAGGTTACGGATGGCGACAAGGACATTGGCGTGGGAACAATTCGGCGCACAATTGTGAACACCACGAAGTTCATGGAGAAATGGAAAATTCCTAAACCGTAAGAGAAGGGCAGAACGGAAATACCCAAAGACACCTCGACTTTGGAAATCGCCTCCGTTCTGCCCTTAGTGTTTCGCCTTATTTATCTGACCGGTCCCTTTTGTTTTATGCTCGAATTTTCTTGCGTCCAGCACGTGAGTAGCTGCATCTCTTTGCTAGCATCGCAAGATGTGTAAATCGCCTGATACTCCGGCGTGCCTGTGGGGGGCCGCCGGAGGTTTTTATTGGAAGTCAAAAGTCAAAAACTAAGAGTCGAAAGCAAAAGCTTAAGTCTTTAGCTTTCGACATTCGACTTTTGACTCCCCCAATCCACCTCTACTCCCAGATCCCGCAGTTTGCGGTCGAAGGCGGCAACCTCGCCATCGAAGAGTAACGTTCGGATGCCGACGGCTTCAGCTCCCGCCGTGTTCTTCTGCTTGTCGTCGAGAAAGAGGGTTTCTTTGGGTTGGACGTCGAGGCGGAGCAGGCACTCCTGGTAAACCTCGCGGTCGGGTTTCACGAGGCCGACTTCGCAGGAGTACATCTGGACGTGAAATTCGTCGAGCCAGTCGAACTTACTGCGCATAGCGCGCAACATATCGATCTGCATGTTGCTCAGGATGGCGATCTTGATATCGGCGTCTTTAAGGCGAAGGGCGCGTCGCAGCATCTCCGGGTTGACCTCGGTCCACTGTGCGTCGTCGAGCGCGATGATTTCTGCGAGCCTGTCGCCTGCGACCTCTTCGCCTGAAACGCGCTCCCAGTATTCGGACGCGGAGATCTCCTTGCGGTCATAGGCGTCACGATACTCCCAGTAACGATATTGCAGGGTATCGAGCGACAGGTTCGTCGCAGCGGCGAGTGCAGCCCAATCGGCGTCGGAAGGCGGAAGCGAGAGAACGCGGCCATAATCGAAGATAACGGCGCGAAGCGAATGATTACTGTTCACTTCAGTATTGTGCCAGAGGCGACGGATTGCGGTCTCCTCGATAGAGCAAAAGCTTTATGGCATTTTCATATCGTCCGAGTAGGATATTCTTCTCACGTACTCTGCTCGAAAAACGAGGAGTTCTCTCCGGAAATGAAACGTATTTCTCTATGTATTGTTGCTGCCCTGTTAGTGTTCCCTGTTGCCGGTAATTCTCAACAAGCTCCCAGGAAAACGACACAACGCAATGTCATTGTCTTTGTTGCCGATGGGTTGCGGCACGGTTCGGTGAACGCGAAGGATACGCCCGCGCTGTGGATGGTGCGGACGCAGGGAGTAAATTTCGAAAACAGTTACTCGCTTTATCCGACGCTGACGACGGCGAATGCCTCAGCCATTGCCACAGGACACCGGTTGGGCGACACGGGAGATTTCGCCAACGCGCTTTATACGGGATACCGGATTTTCGACAGCGGTAACTTTGATCGTACGCCGGGAACAATCACCCCGTTTGTCGAGAGCGATCAGGTCCTTGCGGATCTCGATAGCCATTTCGGCGGCAATTACCTGAACGAGACCACATTGCTCCAGGCCGCGCGAGCGAACGACTTCAATACCGCGGCGATCGGCAAGGGCGGCCCAACGGCGATCCAGGACGCCGCGGCCATCAACCCACAGGAGAAGCATTTCGTAACGCCGCCGACCATCATTATTGACGACTTCACAGCGTACAAGCCGTGGAACCGCATGGATCTTCAGCCAAAATCGATTCCACTGCCCACGGAACTCATAGCTCGGATGACGGAAGCTGGCATTCCGCTGGATGCACCTGCGCGCAACAACGGCTTTGCGGAGAGTTCCGCGTATTCGAACGGAAACGATGGCGACGCCCAGACTCCCGGCACGTTGCGCGCGAACGACGTGCAGCAGCAGTGGATGGTGGATGTCACGACGAAGGCGGTGCTGCCGATGTTTGTCGATTCCGGCAAGCCTTTCGTAATGGTCTTCTGGTCGCGCGATCCGGATGCGACGCAGCACAACCAGGGCGACAGCTTCCAGAAGTTGACGCCGGGCATTAATGGGCCGACCTCGAAAGCGGCGGTTGAAAACGCGGATCGCTGCCTGGGTCAGTTGCTCGCATGGCTCGACAAACATCCTGAGGTGAAAGCAAGTACGGACGTATTCGTGACATCGGATCACGGTTTTGCCACGATCAGCCGGCACGAGATCGATCGCACGGCAAAGGTCACAAGCGCTGAATCGGCACAGCACCTTTACTATGGGGCGAATGGGAAGCTCGTCACTAACAAAGAGTTCCTGCCCAGCGGATTCCTCGCGATCGACCTTGCGTGGGCGCTGCAGACGAATTTGTGGGACCCCGATAACCCGGCGCCTGCGGGTTCGAAAACACCTTACAAGCAAGTTCATCTTGCAACGGATGAGACCTCGAAGCCGGTTGAGCGCTGGGAGCACCCGAGAGCCGGAAGCGCCTTGCTCGGGCAAGCCGTTTACAAAGCCGATGGATCGGATGCGATGGCCATTGTGGTTGCAAATGGCGGCTCGGACCTGATCTACGTTCCCGACAATAACACCGGGACCGTGCAGCACATCCTGAAAGCCCTCCTGGAGTTCGATTACGTGGGCGCGATCTTTGTCGACGACCGTTACGGAAAGCTGCCGGGCACATTGCCGCTGAGCGCGATCAGCCTTGTAGGTTCGGCGGTCACGCCCCGCCCGGCCATGGTGGTTGCGTTCAAGACGTTTTATATGAACCCCGGTGACCTGATGCAGGGGATACAAATCTCCGACGGTGGTCTTCAAGAGGGTCAGGGGAACCATGGCGGTTTTGGGCGCGAGTGTACCTGGAACAACATGGCGGCGATCGGTCCCGACTTCAAGAAGCAAAGCGTGGACCCGGCGCCGGTTGGGAACGCTGATATTACGCCGACACTGGCGAAGATTCTCGATCTCAAGATTCCGTCCAACGGGAAACTGGGTGGGCGCGTGATCGAAGAAGCGCTGGCCGGGCAGAAAGACGCGGGAAAACCGCCGATGACGTGGATTGTGTCGGATCCCGCCGAGAACTCTGTGCGAACCGTCCTCTTCCTGGAGGAGTACGGCGGGCAAAAGTATTTTCATTCGGCATGCATGACTTCGGAGAAGATGATTGAGCCGGGTTTGTGCCAGAAGTAGCTTAGATACTGCCCCCATTTTTACGTACTTTCTATACGAGTGGCGCGATCTGCGTGCCACTCGTGCTGTTTCACGAGACCTTCATCCTCCATCAACCCGCGATTAACAAATCCCGAGTAGGTTCATTCGCTGTGGGTGAGACCTTCCTGAGGGATTGCCTTCAATCCAATCTGCGCATGATGATGAAAGGAGTTTGTGTGCGACAAGAATTTTTGATTCGCACGGCCAAGTCCGCTCTTGGCCTTCTGCTTTCCGGTTCCATGGCAACCACTCCGGTCCTGGCTGCGCCGCCGAGTTCTACCTCTGCAACGGCTACGCCGATCAAGCATGTGGTGGTAATTTTCCAGGAGAACGTTTCTTTCGATCACTACTTCGCAACTTATCCCTACGCGTCGAATCCCGACGGTGAACCTGCGTTCCATGCATTCAAAGGAACGCCGGCGGTGAACGGGCTCACGCCAGAGTTGATTGCGTTCAATCCGAATCCGATGAAACCGCAACGGCTCGACCGCTCGCAGGCAGCAACCTGCGACATGGATCACGGCTACACGGACGAGCAGACGGCAGAGCATGGCGGGCTGATGGATGGCTTTGCGCTGCTGGGCTGCGACAACAACGGAACCGTGATGGACTACTACGACGGCAACACCGTCACCGCGTTGTGGAACTACGCGCAGTATTTCGCCATGAGCGACAACTCGTTCGGCACCACGTTTGGTCCATCAACTCCGGGCGCGCTGAACTTGGTTGCCGGCCAGACGCACGGCGTGACGCCGACGGCTCCCACGAACCGAGTGATTGATAGCACGTTGATCTCCGACCTTGATCCGGTTCGCGACGATTGCAGCAAGGGAACAAAGATCGATGTTACCGATGCGAACTTCAAAAACGTCGGCGATCTGCTGAACGAGCGCAATGTAACCTGGGGTTGGTTTGAGGGCGGATTCAAGCCGACATCGTACAGCAGTGGCGTGGCAGTTTGCGGAACCTCGCACACGGGCGTCGCGGGATCCTCAATCGATTACATTCCGCATCACGAACCGTTCCAGTACTTTGCTTCGACGGCGAATCCTCACCATTTGCCACCAACCTCGGTAGCGATGATCGGTCACAGCGACCAGGCAAACCACCAGTACGATCTCAGCGACTTCTGGGCGGCGGCGGATGCAGGAAATCTTCCGGCGGTCAGCTATTTGAAGGCCCCCGCCTACCAGGACGGGCACGCGGGATACTCCGATCCACTCGATGAGCAGAACTTCATCGTCGAGACGATCAACCACCTCCAGCGCCTGCCGCAGTGGAACAGCACGGCGGTAATCATCTCGTACGATGACTCGGACGGCTGGTATGACCACGTGATGGGACCGGTGGTACAGCAGTCGAACACGGCGGCCGACACCTTGCTCGGACCAGGCTTGTGTGGCACAGCAGGGCAGGGCGAATACCAGGGACGGTGCGGCTATGGTCCGCGGCTTCCGCTGATGGTGATCTCACCTTGGGCAAAGCGGAACTTTGTGGACCACACCACCACCGATCAATCGTCGATCCTGCGCTTCATCGAAGATAATTGGGGCCTCGGGCGCCTGGGTAATCAGTCCTTCGATGCCAAGGCGGGAACGTTGCTCAATATGTTCGATTTCCGCGGCGAACGGCGTACGGAGCGATTGGTACTCGATCCTGAATCCGGAGAAGTGGTCTCAGCACGGTAGCTTTCGCTGTTGTGGCCGGCCGAGCCCGTCTCAATGAGGCGGGCTCTCCCTCAGGGGGGAAGATGGAATGTTCGTAACCGTTAGTGTAATTTTCAGCGGAGTGCCTTCAGGGTCGAAGCATCCCGAGAATTCCCCGGAAACATCGCAGCTATACGTGCGACGAACCCATATCCGAACGGGTCCCTGGAAAACAGGTCGACTCCAGCACTTCGTCTGAGGTGTATGTCGAAGAAACCAAAAATTCTTTGCGTCGACGATCAACTAGAAAACCTGGGCGTTCGCGCCATGTTGCTGGAGCAGTTCGGGTGCGAGGTCTGAGCCCGGGTTCAAAGATCAAGTGGTAGTCGGGTGGGGCGACGTAGATCATGCCCTTCTCGATCGGCTCGCCATTTCCGGGATGGATTGCGGGTGCTCGTCGCACACTGGTTAACAGCTTAGGGAGTAGGCCACCCGAATTCAGGGAGGCATGCATCACAATTACAGAAGCGGCGTTGAGGTTCGGGGCAATGCGGCACAAACCTGCTGCAGGGCTTCAATGCCACATGCAGAGACCCCGATCACGATAACTCTCGATTTGGCACGCGAGCCCTCCTCGCCAGCCTAGATGTGCCGCGTGTGGAGGGGATTGCCGACATTTGCCTGGCAATCGAGGCCGGCTAGTGCTGAAAAGTTCTGCCTTTGAACGCCATTCAACGCCGCCGCGTTGTTAAGCATCAACTATAATTATCCAGCTTGGGAGTGAGTTATGCCGGATGGCATGATTTCTGATTCAGTCGTTTTCACCTCTTGGAAAGAGATAGCATCGTACCTCGGCAAAGGTGTGCGGACTGTTCAGCGCTGGGAGGCGCAATTCGGGCTTCCGGTGCAAAGACCCAATACTCACGCAAAAGGCATTGTTCGCGCCACCAGGGAAGAGTTGGATCAGTGGATTGCCACGCGCTGGTCGCCGAGAACCGGTAAGTTCGATCTTCCTGATGCTCCTGTCGTGAGCCGGCCGGTGAAGACAGGCCTCGAGGCGGCGCAGGAACTCCGAAAACAGAATCGCGCGCTCTTAATGGAATTGCAGCAGTCGCTGAAGCAACTGGCACATCATTGTCAGGACCTTGCCGTCAATATAAGTATCAACCGTGAGTTGCGGCAAGGCGGTACCTTCGCTTTGAGGTCCAGTCCAGAGATCATCGAGAGCCAATACGCGCCGCCATACCCCGCTCGCACCGAAGCAAAGGCCGATTAAGTCGAAGCGGCTGTATCGTGATAGGCCGTTCGTATCAAGACATCATTGGAAGAGGCGAGCCGATGAGCGATACGGAACAGGTACGCAATTCGAGAGCCAGGGCTGCGGAAACCAGGCCCACACGGTTGAACTTCCCTGTGGTGGCGGTGGGTGCGTCGGCAGGTGGCTTAGAGGCGTGCACGACCCTGCTGAAATCGCTTTCCCCCGACCTGGGCATGGCGTTTGTTTTTATCCCTCACCTTGATCCCAACCGAACAAGTGCTTTCGCTGAAATCCTCGCGCGCGAGACGAAAATGAAGGTCGTCGAGGTACAGGATGGGACCCCGGTCTCCCCGAACAGTGTGTATGTGATTCCGCGAAATTGCGACATGACGATTCAGCACGGTGCGCTGCGAATAACTCACCGGGAAGAACCACGATCAGTGAATACCACGATCGATACTTTCATGCGATCGCTGGCACTGGACCAGGGGAACAATGCGATCGGGATCATCCTCTCTGGCACCGCTTCCGACGGAACCTCAGGACTGGCGGCGATCAAGGCAGAGGGTGGTATCACGTTTGCGCAGGATGAGTCTGCCAAGTACGACGGTATGCCGGCGAGCGCGATCGCGGCGGGATGTGTTGACCTGGTCCTTCCGCCGGCAGACATCGGGAAGGAACTGGAGCGAATTTCGCGACATCCTTACGTTCGCGGAGCCGCCATTGAGCCCGAGCACGTCCGGGAGACCGTCGAGGCGCAGATGGCGCAGATTTTCCGGATGCTGCGGCGCGCGACCCGGGTTGACTTCTCCGAATATAAGCCGCCGACGATAGGGCGCCGCGTGGCGCGCCGGATGACGATGCATAAGATTGAAAAGCTGCGGGACTATGTTGCGCTGCTGCAGCGAAACCGCAACGAGGTGATGGCGCTGTACCAGGACCTGCTGATCAATGTGACGAGTTTCTTCCGTGATGCGGACGCATTCGAGTCACTAAAGGCGGTCGTCTACCCGGAGTTGGTGAGGCAGTCCCACGACAGTACCACGCCAATTCGAATCTGGGTGCCAGGCTGTTCGACTGGCGAGGAGACGTACTCGCACGCGATCTCGCTGCTCGAGTCCATGGGTGAAGAACGGACGGAAATGCCCATCCAGATCTTCGGGACCGACCTGAGCGAGAGCGCGATTCAGCGCGCGCGTGCCGGAGTCTACAAGGACAACGTCGAGGCCGACGTTTCGCCGATCAGGCTGCGGCGCTTCTTTCATAAGGTTGACGGCGGATACCAGATCAGCAAGTCGATTCGAGATTTATGCATTTTCTCGACGCAGAACGTGTTCAGCGACCCGCCATTTTCGCGGATTGACCTGGTGAGTTGCCGTAACGTCATGATTTACCTCAGCCACTCTTTACAGCGGCGCGTGATCCCGATCTTTCACTATGCGTTGAACCCAGGCGGGTTCCTGATGATCGGGAACACGGAAGGATTATTGGGTTCAGGAGCGGAGCTTTTCGACATGGCCGACAAAAAACAGAAAATCTACCGAAAGAAATCGGTGCCTACCCCGGTGACATTTGGCTTTTCTGTACATGCGAACGAACCACACCACCAGGGGGAGTCCCAGAGCCAGGAGGCAAAAGTGGCGGAGCCTGCTCGCGCACCACTGGATTTGCAGCGGGAGGCGGAACGTCTGCTGCTCGCGCGCTATGCGCCACCATCGGTCGCGGTAAACGATCAGCTCGATATCATCCAGATCAAGGGAAGAACCGGACCTTACCTCGAACTGCCGGCGGGGAAAGCCAGCCTGAACCTGCTGAAGATGGCGCGCCCGGGACTGCTGTTCGAGTTGCAGAATGCGCTCGACGAGGCTCGCAAAAGCGGCGTTGATGCGGTTCGGCCGAATGTTCAGGTCGAAGGGAACGGATCAAATACGGTCACAACTATCCGGGTTACACCTTTCCGTACCCCAGTCCAGGACAGGACCAGCTTCCTTGTGGCTTTTGAAACTCCGACAGGAAACGAAACTTCGACCGCGGGCGACGCCGCTACTCCACTCAGCGAAGACGAGCGCACGGCCAAGGACAAGCAGATTGCCCAGCTCAAACAGGAACTGGCGGCGACCAAGGAGTACCTGCAATCGATCATCGAAGCGCTGGAATCGACGAACGAGGAGCTGCAGTCGGCCAACGAAGAGATCCAGTCCGGCAATGAGGAGCTTCGGAGTACGAATGAGGAGTTGCAGACCTCGAAGGAAGAGTTGGAGTCGGCGAACGAAGAACTGCACACGGTCAACGAGGAGATGCAGCATCGCAACGAGATGCTGACGCAGCTCAACAACGATCTCAACAACTTGCTGAACAGCGTCAACCTGCCGATGGTGATGGTTGGGCCGGACCTGAGCATTCGGCGCTACACGCCACAGGCGACCAAGGTGCTTGGCTTAACGGCGACCGATGTCGGGCGGCCGATTACGCGGCTGAAACTGAAGATCGAGGTTGCCGACCTTGAGAAGATGATGCTGGACGTGATCGCGGAAGTCCGGCCACAGCAGTACCGGGTGAAGGATGCGGAAGGTGAGTGGTGCGACCTCCGGCTCACGCCATACAGAACCTCGGACAACCGGATCGATGGGGTCGTCTTGAGCGTGCTGAGTTTCGACGAATTGGACTTCGACGGAAAGCGAGCGGCGAGCAAACAGGGGATCGCGAAGAAGACCATTGCGAAGGGCAATAAGAAAAACGGGCGGAAGAAATAGGCTGCTACTTCGATAAGACCGCCAGGGCTTCGCGGAAAAGCTTGTCGAAATTCTGGGACCCTGCGCCGCGGGCAGCGACGGCAAGCGCGCGTTCGGCCGCCTGTCGCTGATAGCCGAGATTGACGAGCGCTGAAAGCACATCCTCTTCCAGCGGCGAGACCGCGGGCGGTGGCGGCGCGGCAGTGAACTCCTCCAGTTTATCCTTCAACTCCAGCACCATGCGCTCAGCGGTCTTCCTTCCTATTCCGGGAATCTTGGTGAGACGCGCGACATCTCCGGAGCGGATCGCACCCACCATGTCGCTTGTTTTCATCCCACTCAGAATGGTAACCGCCAGCTTAGGTCCGATGCCGCTCACAATCAGGAGCTTCTCGAAGAGCCTCTTCTCTTCCGCGCGCAGGAAACCAAACAGCGCAATCTGATCTTCCCGAACATGCGTGTGGATGAACAGCGCGATGTCGCTGCCTGCCTCGGGCAGGTCTGCGAAAGTCGGCACGGTGATCACGACGTCGTAACCGACGCCCGCGCACTCCACGATGGCCTGGTTGGGATGCTTGGATAGGAGACGTCCGCGAAGGTGGGCGATCATCGCGAGAATTGTACGACAAGCGACGAAATTGCAGTGAGGTAAGAGTCACGCCATCGAGCACGTCGTGCGGTATGATAGTGCGCTATTTTCCGGAGGAATCCATGCGTCATCTGCGGAGTTTGTCGTGCGTCGTGTTCTGCCTGCTCGCGGCGATTGTGGCCTGCGCCCAAAGCGCCCCGAAGTTCGGGCCGGAGGTGCAGAAGTACATAAGGTACGACGCTCCGCGGATCGTGCTGACACACGTTCGGGTTATCGATGGAACTGGCGCGCCGGCACAGGATGACCGCAACATTGTCATCGAGAATGGGCGCATCGCGGCAATCCAGCCGGGCGCGGATGTGAACGCCGCCAGCGGCGAAACCGTGCTCAACCTCCGTGGGTACACGGTCTTCCCCGGCATCGTGGGAATGCACGATCACCTGTACCACATTGCGCGACCCAACCTGCGCGCCGATGGAACATCCGACCAACCGCTAATGGTCCCGGAGATGTTGTTCAGCTCGCCGCTGCTCTACCTGGCGAACGGAGTCACAACAATGCGCACAACCGGCAGTGTGGAACCCTACGCCGATCTGAACGAAGAAAAGATGATCGAGGAGGGGAAACTCGCCGGCCCGCACATGGATATCACCGCGCCTTACCTGGAGGGCAGCCACAGCTACTTCATCCAGATGCACTTCCTGACCGGGCCCGACGATGCTCGGCGCACCGTGGACTACTGGGCGGACGAAGGCGCAACCTCGTTCAAGGCGTATATGAACATCACTCGCGCCGAACTAAAGGCCGCTATAGACGCGGCGCACAAGCGCGGGCTGAAGATCACCGGACACTTGTGCTCGGTCACGTATCCGGAAGCAGCGGATATGGGCATCGACGACCTCGAGCACGGGTTCTTCGTCAACACGCAACTCGATCCCGGCAAGAAGGAGGACGAGTGTTCGAAGGACCAGGGAATGGCAACGCTGATGGCAATGGACCCTAAAGGCGATGCCGCGAAGCAGCTTTTTGCCAAACTGATCGAGAAGAAAGTTGCGGTCACGTCGACGTTGCCGGTGTTCGAACACATGGTTCCCGGGAGGCCTCCGCTACAGCAGCGAGTGCTGGACGCAATGACACCGCAGGCACGGGAGCGCTTCCTGCTGGCACGGAATCTTGCGGCAAAACGGCCGCCGGAAAAGGCGGCCGCGGCTTTCCGTCGCGAGATGGACCTTGAGCGCGCTTTTGTCGCCGCCGGCGGAATGTTGCTCGCCGGCCCCGACCCGACGGGAAACGGCGGCACGCTGCCGGGATTTGGCGATCAGCGCGAGATCGAACTGCTGGTCGAGGCCGGCTTCACTCCGGTTGAGGCGATCAAAATCGCTACGTGGAACGGCGCAGTGTACCTGGGGCGGCAGGATCGTATCGGTTCCATCGCGACGGGCAAAGACGCCGACATGGTCGTGGTCAAGGGAGATCCGGCGACGAAAATCGACGATATTGAGAACGTCGACGTAGTCTTCAAGGACGGTATCGGTTATGACCCGGCCAAACTGCTCGAAGCGGTTCGAGGACACTACGGAGAGTATTAGCGCAGGGTCGCCGGCCCACGGGTCGGCAGAGTCAAAGAACTGAAGAACTAGGGCTGGTAGTTGTCCTTTTGTGCAGCGACAGGCCGGCTGCATTCCTCCTATACTGTTTCAGTTGAAACGCGCGCTCCAACTCGTCCTTGCGGCGTTGCTTGTGACCGGGTTCGCGGTCGCGCAGGGCGCTCCCAGTTTTCTTCGCGACCTGAACGATTCCGATGTCGCGAGCCTGAAGGTACACGCCGAGCAGGGGGATCCCGAAGCGCAATTTGAGGTCGCGCTGGCGTACGCCTATGGTGCGGCCGTACCGAGAAACGACCTGAGCGCGGCGCAATGGATGCGCAAGGCGGCCAATGCAGGTTACGCTCCCGCAATGGCCAACCTGGGACTCATGTACCAGGAAGGGCGAGGCGTCGCTAAGGACACCGCGGCAGCCGTTCAGTGGATGCAGAAGGCAGCGGATCAGCGAAATTCGGATGGCGAGTTCTTCCTTGCCCATACCTATGAGGCGGGAATTGGCGTGCCCATGGACGCGCCCAAAGCGGCGGAATTTTATCGCCGGGCGCTCGAAGACGGCAACATCGCCGTCAGCGTGAACCTTGGGCTTATGTACCTTGAGGGGAACGGCGTGCCGAAGGATTTGAAAGAGGCGGCGCGGTTGTTCCAAAAAGGGGCGGACGCCGGGCTCTCCAAAGCGGAAACCAATCTCGGCCGCATGTACTACGACGGAAACGGCGTGGAGCAGGACTATTCGAAAGCCATTCTGTGGCTGATGCGGGCTGCCGACCAGGGCGCTTCGGTCGCGCAGAGCAATCTCGCGATCATTTACCTGGAAGGAAGGGGTGTAAAGCGCGATCCCGTCGAAGCTTACAAATGGTTTCTCATTGCTCGCGATGGCGACAGTGCGGCCACCCAGGCGATCATCGTGCTGAACCGGGAACTCACACTCGCGCAGCAGGCCGAAGGCGAGCGCCGCGCCCGGGCTTGGCTGAACGCGCACAATCCGGACGACGACATGGCCCAGCAGGTTCTCTCGGCGGTTCAGGAATCAGAACAGAAGGACCAGGTTCACAAGCCAATGACAGATCCGGACACGCCCGGAGTCAATTCCTTCCCCGCACCGAACCAACACTGACCAGGCCACCATCTCCGAAGCTAGCTCAAGCATCTTTTCCTGTTGGGGAGAAACTGGCATGAATTGGCTGATGGATAAGCTGCTGTATGGAAAAAAGATTCCTCGGGTGATCGACCCGAAGACGCACAAGACACTGGATTTCCTGACGACCGCCGCGTTCTTCATGATCGCGGGGGCATTCTGGGGTAAACACAAGAGGGCGACGGCAACGGCGCTCATCAATGGCACGGCGGTTTTAGCCGCAACCCTGCTGACCGATTACGACGGCGACGGTAAAAGGCCGATCTCGTTTCCCATGCACGGGAAAATCGACATGGCGCAGGCGAGCATGGCCTCGGGGCTCCCGGTGATCATGGGATTCGCGAACCAGGGTGCGGCAACAGTCTTCGAAGCACAAGCGATGATCGAGACGCTGGTGATCTCGGCGACAGATTGGGAAGCGACCGGGCGGGCCGAAGAAATTCGGGCGGCGTAGGGCTTTCCTGGCTCGGCGCTCTGCTTAAGCCCTGCGGCGATAGTAGACGGCGAACTCGAATCCGGGCGGCGCCGGGAAGAGTTCAGCCACCTTGCGCAGGCGCTCGGCCAGAGCTGCGGGGGCGAGCAGAGGGTAATCGCGCTCGCGGAGATCGTAGTAGTCCACGTCGAGATAGAGCGAAAGCATGTAGACGGCGATAGCGTCGCTGAAGGCCGCCTCGAAGTACTCGGTCTTGGCGCGCTCGGCGTCCGGAAGGTTCGAAGTCGCTACTTTGCGCAATTCGAAAGCGTCGAGCGAGGTTTCACCCTTCACCTTGTCCTGCACCTGCTTCCAGGCCAGTTCGGCGAACTCCTGCGAGAAGCCAACCGACTCCACGAACGCGTGCCCGATGTTGATGAAGAACTCAAACGCCACGGCGAAGCGGTCATCCATCAAGCGCGTGGAGATGAAGACGCACTGTGCATCGCCCAGCGTGAGATTGCGGTGGCAGACAGCGTTGTCGCTGAGCCTGACGTCGTAGCGGTCGGCGATGACCACTTCGTCGTTCTCGACCACCGTGAGCGGAACGAAGTAGAAAGCCTTGCGGCTCATCGCGGCGGCAATGCTGGGCGGGACGGCGGCGACCATTCGCTCCAGTTCGGCCGGAGGCACGCTGACTTGGCCAGTAAAGGCAAAGCAGATGCCATTCGGCCCTTGCTGAACCGGCGCCATGCGCAGGACTTCCGATGGCGAGTGCGTGATGGCTTGGGTTGTGGACATCGAAGGGCTATTGTAACAAGGTGCGAGGTGAAAGAATGGCCGGCTGCCGTTTTGCCCATCTTGAACCTCGTGCCTTGGACCTTGTACCCTATTTCCATGGCAGGCGCACCTCAACCAACCTGGCTCGGCCGACTCTTCGTGAAGACGTTTCGAACCTTGTTCGTGACGCTCATCTTCACCATGCTCGGCATGGGAGTCGGTTTGATGACTGGCATTCTGTGGTATGCAATTGGGGGCGCCGTCCGAGGCGTTCATCCGAACATGGCGCTGGCCTACCGCAACATCGCTATCTACGTGGCTATCGGCTTTGGTGTCTGCGCCCTGCTCTACCAACTCTTCCTCGAGAGACGAACAGCACCGCGTCCGCGCTGAACCCACATCTGCTAACTCCGGCAGATATGGGCACCAAGCTCGCGCGGGCGCTACTCGGTGCTTTCGTGCGGCGCGGGTTTGCTTCCCTCTTCCGCTCTCTTTACACTGATAGTTTCCGAACCGATGTGGATTGGGCACTTGTGCGCACGACCAATCGGTTCCGAGGGGTATGTCATGGCAGACAATATTAAGATCAAACTTCCCGACGGCAACGTGCAGGAACTGCCGAAGGGTTCTACCGCTTTGGACGTGGCGCGATCGATCAGCCCTCGTTTGGCTGACGCCGCGCTGGTCGCCAAGGTCGGTCCACTGAACGGTTCCGAGGAATCCGGCTGCGCCTCCGGTCACGGCGAGGGCGGCAACGGATGGCAACTGGTCGATCTCACCAAGCCGCTTGAGCACGACAGTTCGATCCGTATTCTCACCGAGAAAGATCCCGAGTCGCTCGAAGTCTTCCGTCACTCGTCCGCGCACCTGATGGCGGCGGCGGTGCTCGAACTCTTTCCCGAGACCAAGCTCGGTCACGGCCCGGCAACCGAGAGCGGTTTCTTTTACGATTTTTATCGTCCGACTCCGTTCACGCCCGAAGACCTGCAGAAGATCGAAGCCAAGATGCAGGAGATCGTGCAGCGAAACGAGCCCTATGCGCGCGAATGGCTGCCCCGCACCGAGGGCCTGGATAAGTTCAAGGGCGAGGGCGACTTCATGAAGTGCCACTTCATCGAGCAGTTCACCAAGCCCGATGAAAAAATCTCACTTTACAAGACCGGGAAGTTCGTCGACTTCTGTCGCGGGCCGCACATTCCTTCCACGGGCAAGATCAAGGCGTTCAAGTTGCTGAACATCGCCGGCGCATACTGGCTCGGCGACGAGAAGAATCCGCAGCTGCAGCGCATCTACGGCACCTCGTTCTTCTCGAAGAAAGACATGGACGAGTGGCTGAAGCAGGTGGAAGAGGCGAAGCGGCGCGATCATCGCCTCCTGGGCAAGCAACTCGATCTGTTCTCCATCCAGGAACTCGCCGGGCCGGGGCTGATCTTCTGGCATCCCAAGGGCGGAATGATGCGCAAGCTGATGGAAGACTGGATGCGCGACGAGTATCTGAAGCGCGGTTACTCGCTCGTCTACACGCCACACGTGGCGCGACGCCAGTTGTGGCAGACCTCGGGCCACGAGGGCTACTACGCGCAGAACATGTTCGACACCATGGAACTGGACGATGCGGAATATCGCATGAAGCCGATGAACTGTCCGTTCCACATCCTGATATATAAGGACTCGCTGCGGTCGTACCGCGACCTGCCGGTCCGGTTGGGCGAACTCGGCACCGTGTATCGCTACGAGCGCTCGGGCGTGATGCATGGCCTGCTGCGCGTGCGCGGCTTCACCCAGGATGATGCGCACATCTTCTGCACTCCGGAGCAGATTGAAGGCGAGATCAGCGGGTGTATCGATTTCGCGATTTCGGTTCTGCATACGTTTGGCTTCGACAAGTTTCAGGTCGAACTGAGCGAGTGGGACCCTAACGATCGCAAGAGCTTCATCGGAACCGATGACCAGTGGAACCTCGCGCAAGGCACTCTAACGAAAGTGCTCGATGGGCGCGGCATCCCTTATAAGCGCATCCCCGGCGAAGCGGCATTCTATGGGCCCAAGATCGATATCAAGCTGGTCGATGCCATCGGGCGACTGTGGCAGCTTTCGACGGTGCAGTTCGACTTTACGCTGCCGCAACGCTTCGAACTTGAGTATGTGGGCGAAGATGGTAAGCGTCACCAGCCGCTGATGGTGCACCGCGCGCTCTATGGTTCGGTAGAACGCTTCTTTGGCGTGCTGATCGAGCACTACGCCGGAGCATTCCCGGTGTGGCTCTCGCCAGTGCAGACGGTCCTCGTGCCGATCGGCGAAAAGCACCTCGACTATGCAAATAAGGTAGCCGAGGTACTGAAATCCAAGGGCGTGCGCGTCGAGGTGGACGGTCGCAACGAAAAGATGAACGCCAAGATCCGTGAGCACGCTCTGCAAAAGGTGCCGTTCATCCTCGTGGTGGGCGACAAGGAAGCCGAGGCAAACTCGGTCAACGTTCGCACGCGCGGCAACGAAAAGACGGAAACGGTGCCGCTTGATCAGTTCGTCGAACGCATTGAAAAGCTGATTGCCGAAAAGAAACCGACGCTGGAGTAACTAAGCCAACCAAACCCAAAGAGGGAGGCAGACTCACTGCCTCCCTTAGCTTTGCGCACCAAACTTTCTCTATTCCGCAGGACCGTAGTAGATAACGTAAGGGAAATTGGTATCGAACCATTTGTAGGACAGTCCGCGCGTTTGAATACTGGTTCGTACCGCCGCGAGGCGGTCGTGAATTTTGTGGATCACATCATTTCGGGATCGCACGACCAGCTCCCGCGTCGCCGTTCTCTGGGCTTCAACCTCCTGCTGCTCGCGGTACTGACGCATCGATTTTTCGTAATCGTCAGGATTATCGATCATCACAGGCTTGGGCTTCGAGGTAGCCCGACCGATTTCGGACCGGGCATGCGCGATCTCATCCATCTCGTCGTCGTACCAGTCTTTCACCACACTCTCGGTTTCCTGTGGGGTGTGGTGCGAGGAATGAGCAAGGATCGCTTGCGCGATCTCTTCGGCGTTCGAAATGTTATCCAAGGAAATCTGCGGAATCCCCAGGCGGTGAATACTCGGATCGTCATCGGTCAGCACCTTCTTGGCATGTACTGCGCTGCTTGGCTTCTGCTTTGCCACTTGCCCGAGGCTCTGATCATTATTGCCGCCCAGCGGCAGAGGGTCTCCCTGGCCAGCGACCAAGGTACAAAGCATCAACGAGCTCAAGAATGCCAGGAGAACTATAGAATGGCCTTTCAAAGTATCGCCTCACGAATGGAGTAAACCTAAAGCTAGCCTCGCGCTACTCTGAATACAATCCCAAACTACTTATGCGCAGTTACTGGCGGGTGAGCGGTTACAGTAGTCAGTCACTTGTTCGCAGTCTGTAAACGAGCAGCCAAATTGCCAAAACGGGAATTCCAGCGCGAGATCCGGCTCGCAATCTGCATCGAATCCTGAGGCTCGGACATCTCAAACCACAGTTGGCGCAGGACCGACAACCCAAGCTAGAAATTCGCAACCAAGATAAATGAACCGCCATTCATTTTTTGCTTTGCGTGCGCCCAAAAGTTGCTTATTATCGTCACCCCGGTTGAGGAAACGCTTGCCCGAAAATCTCAAATTCGACATTTGCTGTGCCGCGCGTGTGCTCTATCGCGCCGGGCTCAGTGTGGCGAATGCGGGGCACATCAGCATTGCGATAGGCGAGAACCGAATGCTGGTGAACCGATTTGGGCCATCGTTTGCGACTTTGCAGCCGGCGGATATCCTCACCTGCGATTTCGAAGGGAAGATCGTAAATGGCGAAGGCTGGGTCAACGACACGATCCTGCTGCACGGGGTGATTCACCAGCACGTGCCGGACATTGTGGCGCTGGTACATACCCATCCGCCAGCAACGGTGACGTTCAGTGCGTTTCGCAAACAACCGGAGATTTACGACCAGGAGAGCTGCATTCTGGCTGGTGATGTGGCAATTGTGGAAGAGGAATATAGCGGGCTGGCATCAAGCGAAGAGCGGGTGCGTCCCATGGCGGACGCGCTGCGTGACCACCACGCGATCCTGCTCCCGAACCATGGCGCCATCACGCGTGGGCCGAACGTGCAGCTGGCGACGGTGACCATGCTGTTGCTGGAAGGCATGGTGCAGCGCAATTTGTCGGTAGCCGCTAGCGCCCGAGCTCTCGGAATCGAGCCGAAACCAATCGCGATGGAAGCGGCACTGACCGCCAAACGCGAAATTGCCAAAATCCCATTTTTGCAACCGTTGTGGGCAGACTTGCTTTTGAGACTGCGCCAAACGGACCCAGAGTTGTTCTCTGCTTTAGCGGGAGTAACCGCTAAAGCTTGAGCTTCCGCGTACTCCACGAGTACTAAATAGGACCGCCGAAGGGAAACCCCTGCGGGGGCTGAGCTCCCTTAGGACAACCGTCACTCAGGCGAAAGCATCAGAATTGCTCTCGCCAGGCGCATCCAGCCCATGGACTCGAGCGGGCGTAGCCGATTCGTTATCCGATTCCTCGAGCGGGCATCGTTTTTGAGAGGACATATGAGCAGCACGGCAAATTATCCAACCGCAACTGGCTTTCAACTCAATAGCGCTCCGGCGGGATTCAATGCGCGACGCGACCTGGCCCCAGGGCTCTTCGAATTTCTGCAAACGCTGCATCAGTTGTTCACGCCGCGTCAGCAGGAACTCGTGGCCAAGCGCAAGCGAGTGCTGGAGGCGTCGCTGGAAGGCGACCGTCCCGATCATCTGCGACCGTCGGAGGCGACGCAGGGAGAGTGGCGCATCGCTTTTCCGAAGTGGTGCGAAGACCAGCGCAACCAGATGACCGGGCCGGCCGACGAAGCGGAACTGGTGGTGAAGATGCTCAACTCCGGCGCGCCCGGAGTGATGCTCGACCTGGAAGATTCCATTGTGAACCAGTGGGACCACGAGATGCTCGGAATGCAGAATGTTCTCAAGGCGCTGGCTGGAGAGCTGACGTACTTCGACAAAAAGCGTGATCGCGAAGTTGATATCAAAGACAGCAACACGGTGATCTGGACGCGCTCCCGCGGGCTGCACTTGAACCAGGCGGGGGTGATGCCGGAGGTGATGTCGGCCTCGGTGTTCGATGTAGGCTCTCTGGCGTTCCAAGTCGATCCTGCGAAATTAAAGCACAATCTCTGTATCTATATTCCAAAGAGCGAGAGCGCGGAAGAAGCGCTGTGGTGGCGAGATCTCTTCCAGAAGATCGCGGAAATGCGCGGCTGGCCGAAGGATTACATCAAATGCATGGCGCTGGTGGAGTCGCATCCCGAGGCCTACCAGATGGAAGAGTTCCTCTACAACCTGCGCGATCACATCCTGGGATTGAACCTTAGCCGCTGGGATTACATGGCCAGTCTGATCCATTTCAATCTCGACGATCCGGAGTGGGTGCTGCCCGACCGCAACACGATCCCGCACGACGTGCAGTTCTTTCAGAACCTGCGCGAGTTGATTCCTGAGATCTGCCACAAGCGTGGCTGCCTGGCGATCGGCGGCATGACCGCGCTGTATCCGAGCCGCGAAGATGCCGAACTGAATGCGCGTGCGCTGGATGTGCTGGCGAAAGACAAGAAGAACGAAGCCAATTGCCTGATGGACGGAGCGTGGACCGGGCATCCCGATCAGAACCAGATCGCGGTGGACCAATTCCCGAATCCCAACCAGATGCATGCGCGTCGCGCGAATGCGCCGCGGTATCCGGATTTGCGTCCGGCGCCGACCGGAGTGGGCAAGAAGACGCTGACGGGAACGCGCGCGGCGGTTCGCACTGTGATTCGTTACCGCAACGGTGTCCTCAACGGCAAAGGCGCGAGCCTGCTCGATGGCTACATGGAAGATCTGGCGACGGACCGTATTTATCGCCTGATGATTGCGCAGCGAATGAAGCATTCCAAGACCGTGCCGATTACCGACGACACGGGCAAATCTGTTGAGCACACGCCTGAATTCATAACCCAGCTTTTCAATGAAGAGTTGGACAAATTAATCGCGAATCCAGGTAAAGACCTGGGTTCTCCCGAAACCTTCCGTGAGGCGAGACGCATTGCGGAAGCGATGGTAAAGAACGGCGAGTTCGATCCGTTTTAAATCAACAGGGCGTCCAACATAGGGCGACCCGAATGCAGTGACAGCCCCCCTCCGTTCGACCCTGGTGGTGCGGATTTGGCGGGGACCGCGGGAAACACCTTGCGACCGTTCAATAGGCGAAAGGTCCTGCGGTGACTTACGGTGCGGCGAAGACCGGCGTGCCGTTAAGTCTTTGGGCGCGTACATCCGTCATGCGGAGTGCGACCCCTATAACCCGAACGTTGTGCGTGTTCGTCGAGGCCTAACCGGGCAGGCGGATGCACAGAATACAAATTCGTACTGAGAGGACCACCCATGGCAACGAACCAATTCGCTGCAGAACTGCTGCATGACTGGAATTCCAACCCGCGCTGGAAAGGCATAACCCGGCCTTATACCCCTGAAGAGGTTGAGCGTCTTCGCGGCACCATACGCATCGACTACACCCTCGCTCGTCTCGGCGCCGAGCGCCTTTGGAAGCTTCTGCACGAAGAAAAATATGTGCCCGCCCTCGGAGCCCTGACCGGTAACCAAGCGGTGCAGATGGTGAAGGCCGGATTGAAGGCAGTCTATGTCTCCGGCTGGCAGGTTGCAGGAGACGCCAATGACGCGGGTCAAATGTATCCGGACCAGAGCCTTTACCCGGCAGACAGCGTGCCGAACCTGGTGCGTCGTCTGAACAACGCTCTGCTGCGCGCCGACCAGATCCATCATTCCGAAGGGCGCAACGGATTCCACTTCCTTGCCCCAATGATTGCGGACGCTGAGGCGGGCTTCGGTGGCAATCTCAATGCCTTCGAACTGATGAAGGCAATGATCGATGCCGGTGCCGCCTGCGTGCACTTCGAAGATCAGCTTTCTTCGGCGAAGAAGTGCGGACATCTCGGGGGCAAAGTATTGGTGTCGACAACCGAAGCGGTGCAGAAGCTGGTGGCGGCACGTCTGGCGGCCGATATTTGCGGCGTCCCGACATTGATCCTGGCGCGCACCGACGCGAACAGTGCACATTTGCTGACCAGCGATGTGGATCCGTACGATCGGCAGTTCCTTACCGGCAATCGCACCAACGAAGGCTTCTTCTGCATCCAGGGTGGGCTCGATTCGGCAATCGCGCGCGGCCTTGCTTACGCGCCCTATGCCGATATGATCTGGTGCGAAACTTCGGAGCCGAACATTGAGGAGGCGCGACGTTTCGCCGATGCCATTCATGCGAAGTTCCCGGGCAAGCTGCTGGCTTACAACTGTTCGCCGTCTTTCAACTGGAAGAAGAAACTGAGCGACGCCGACATCGCTCGCTTCCAGCCGGCACTGGCAGAGATGGGCTACAAGTTCCAGTTCATCACGCTCGCCGGGTTCCATGCTTTGAACCTGAGTATGTACGAACTGGCAAAGGGCTATCAGCACGCCGGCATGACGGCCTACTCGGCGCTGCAGGAAGAGGAGTTCCGGTTGGAGAAGGAAGGTTACGAAGCGGTGAAGCACCAGCGTTTTGTGGGCACCGGCTATTTCGATGCGGTGCAGAACGTGGTGACGAGCGGACAGGCGTCGACCACCGCGCTGGAGCACTCCACGGAAGCCGAACAGTTTCAGTCGCCTGAAGCTACGATCGGTGGCGAGGCAACATCAACGCTGGCTGCAAACTAACGGTAGCTACAAACCTTGGATCGGCGGGGCGCAAACCCCGCCGATTCTAGTTTTTACATCTTCCAGAGTTGCTGGCCTTAGAAACTGCATCAAAAACTCTGTACTGCTCCGCCTCCCATGGAACGATATATCTGTATTCATGCCCATTTTTACCAGCCCCCCCGTGAAAATCCGTGGCTGGAAGCAATCGAACAACAAGATTCTGCTTATCCCTTTCACGACTGGAACGAAAGGATTACCGCGGAGTGTTATGCGCCGAATTCGGCGGCCCGTATCCTCGGTCCCAATGGCAGAATCCACGAGATCTACAGTAACTACGCACATATAAGCTTCAACTTCGGTCCCACGTTGCTGTCGTGGATGGAGGAGAAGGCGCCGAACATTTATCAGCGCGTTCTCGATTCCGATCGCCAAAGCGCTGAGCGGTTTTCGGGACACGGCAACGCCATTGCGCAGGCCTACAACCACATGATCTTGCCCTTGGCGACGCGCCGCGATAAGCAGACGCAGGTGATTTGGGGACTACGCGACTTCGAGAAGCGCTTTCGGCGCCGGCCTGAAGGCATGTGGTTGCCGGAGGCAGCGGCCGATGTTGAGAGCCTCGAAGTGCTCGCTGACCAGGGAATCAAGTTCACGATTCTCGCGCCGCACCAGGCCGGCGAGGTGCGTAAACTCGGCCCCGGCGGACGCTGGAAAAATATTGCAGGCGGGCAGATCGATCCCACACGCGCATATCTCTGCCGACTGCCAAGCGGAAAGCACATCAATCTATTTTTCTACGACGGGCCAATCTCGCGCGCAGTGGCTTTCGAAGGGCTGCTGTCGAATGGTGAGACTTTTGCGAAGCGCTTGATTAGCGGCTTTAGCGACGGTCGTAACTGGCCGCAGTTGATGCACATCGCTACCCATGGTGAGACATACGGACACCATCATCGATATGGCGAAATGGCATTGGCGTACGCGCTGCACTATATCGAACAGAACAACCTGGCGACGATCACGAATTACGGAGAGTATCTGGAAAAGCATCCCCCCACGCACGAAGTGGAGATCGTCAATAACACGTCATGGAGTTGCGCACATGGCATTGAGCGCTGGCGCAGCAACTGCGGCTGCAACTCTGGTATGAAGCCGGGCTGGACGCAGGATTGGCGTGCGCCGCTGCGCACTGGCCTGGACCGGCTACGCGAGGGACTCGAGAAACCATACCAGGAGGCGGCAGCGAAGCTCTTGAAAGATCCAGGAGCGGCGCGCGATCGATATATCGACGTGATCCTTGACCGCTCTAAGAAGAGTCTCGACAGTTTCTTTGCCGCGCATCAGAAGCACGAACTTGGGCGCGAAGAACGCGTGCAGGCCCTGAAACTGCTGGAGATGCAGCGGCACGCCATGCTGATGTACACCAGTTGCGGCTGGTTCTTCGATGAGCTCTCGGGGATCGAGACGGTGCAGGTCATCATGTACGCCGGACGGGCGCTACAGTTGGCACAGGACCTGTTTGGCAATGGATTTGAGCAGCACTTCCTCGATGGTCTGAGGCAGGCGCACAGCAATTTGAAAGAGCTTGGCAATGGGGCGGATATCTACCAGCGCTGGGTGAAACCTGCGCAGGTGAACCTGCTCAGCGTCGGCGCGCACTATGCAATTGCGTCATTGTTCGATGGATACACGGACCGAAGCTCAATTTATTGCTACGACGTGAACCTGCGGCAGCATGAACAGCGGGCGGCGGGCCGCACAAGGACTGCCGTAGGCCGTGCCGTGATCTGCTCGCGGATTACGCTGGAGCAGGCTGACATGACATTCGGAGTTTTGCACTTTGGCGATCACAATGTGAACGCGGGAGTGCGGTACTTCCGCGGCCAGGAAGATTATGACGAATTGCAACGCGAAACCGAGCAGGCAGCCGGGGCGGGCGACATTGCCGAGATCCTGCGCGTCTTCAATAAGCACTTCGACAACACGACCTACAACCTGAAGTCGCTGTTCCGCGACGAACAGCGGCGCATTGTTGACCAGGTTTTGCGCTCGACACTGAACGAGGCGGATGCCGCCTACCGCCAGATTTACGAGCACCATGCGTCGCTGATGCAGTTCCTGGCCAGCATTCGTGCGCCGTTGCCGCACATCCTGCGCGTGACCGCCGAGTTCGTGTTGAATTCACGGTTGCGGGCGGAGTTCTCGGCCGAGAACATGAACATTCCCGAGATCCAGGACCTGCTCAACACGGTACGTCGCGAGGGCATTGAACTCGATTCGGCGGGGCTTTCGTTTGTCCTGAAGAAATCGATCAATCGAATTGCCGAGGAGCTGGAGAGCGATTTGAGTCTGAAGAACCTTTCACGTTTTGATGATGCCCTCAGCTTGCTGAAGATGCTGCCTTTTGAAGTGGACTTGTGGCGGACGCAGAACCTGTTTTTCGAACTGCTGCAGCGGGCGCCGCAAATTGAGGAGTTCCAGAACGAAGAGGCGCAACATCACCTGACTTCGATTGGGGAACGACTCGGGCTCTATGTGGGCGTGTTCCAGGGGGGCATTGGCGCACAATGGCGCTCCGGACGGAGAGCCAATGGTGGCCTGAGCCGGGGAATCGGCCGTAGATCCCGTGCAGGACGTCCGCCGAAAAATAAAATAGTGTTGGGCTATTGACTTCGCCAACTCTGCGGGATAAAACCCTCCGCGCATGGCTTCGACCTTTCCCTTGCGTGCCAGTCCCTGACGGCATGGGACTAGGTCCCTCGCGATCGCATCCGGTTCGACAGGGTGGACGACCTATAGCCTGCAAGGAGGCTTCATGAACAAAGCGGACTTGGTGGACAAGATCTCGGCAGCTTCGAGCATCAGCAAGACGAGTGCGGCGGAAGCGATCGACGCTTTGGTCGACGGCATCACCGGTGCATTAAAAAAGGGCGAGCGCGTTACGCTGGTGGGCTTCGGAACCTTCGCGGTTTCGCAGCGCCGCGCACGTAATGGACGGAACCCGCAGACCGGTTCAGTGATCAAGATTGCAGCACGGAAAGTGGCGAAGTTCACGCCGGGAGTGGAACTAAAGAAGGCCGTGAATAAATCGAGATAAATCGAAACGCAAGAATGACAGAGCAGAAGTAAGGCAGGGTGCGCCCTGCCTTTTTCCTTGGGTTCAGCGCTGGCTCGCTTCGCCCTTGCGCACCCGCTCGTTGAATTCCGCGGAGCCTTTTCTAGGCACGGTGAGCGACTTCCACTGCTCCGACTGAAAGTGCTTGGCTAGAAAGACGATCTGGCCTACGTGATAGGAGTAGTGCGCGATCTGCCGATTGATGGCCTGCATTACCGAGTGTGGCTCGCCGCGGATCGTAACTTCGCGAGTTAGATCGGCGTCGCTGAGCGGCTCCAGCGCTGCGAACACATATCCCCACCCTTGCTCCCAAAGCTTCATCAATGCCTCGCGAGATTCGGGAGGCGCTTCAAACTCGGTATCGCGGTTGCGATTGGGTTTTTCGCCGTCGCTGGTGAGGAAGTTGGTCCAGCGAGAGCGCATGTTGCCGGCCATGTGCTTCACGATGAGCGCGATCGAGTTCATCTCCGGATCGAGCACGGTGCAGAGATGCTCGTCGTTCACCTGTGAGATCGCGCCTTCGCCGAGTCGCTTGTAGAGGCGGAAGACGGCGATGGAATCTTCGAGGTAGGAGGTCATGAAGCGATGTGCCATGCCGATATGGTAGCGCGGGTCCGGTAGGCACGACAGAGCTGGGCGAATTACAATCAAGCATTCGCCCCGTGTGGGAAACGGATATGACAGACGTTCGCAAGGGATTGATCATCGTTAACACCGGCCCGGGCAAGGGCAAGACCACGGCCGCCATGGGCACGGCACTGCGCGCGGTCGGCAACGGAATGAAGGTCTTGATGCTGCAGTTTTTGAAGGGCTCGTGGCACTATGGCGAGCTCGATGCCGTGCAGGCCTTCGGCGACAAGTTCGTGATGAAGCAGATGGGCCGCGGGTTCGTGAAGGTCGGTGGCGCCGAGACCGATCCGGAAGATATTCGGATGGTGGAAGAGGCTTGGCAGGAAGCGGCCGACGCCATTTTGTCCGGCACGTGGGACCTGGTTGTCCTCGACGAGATCAATTACGCCATCAGCTACAAGATGCTCGATCCGGAGAAGGTCGCCGAGGTCCTGAAGCGTAAACCGGAGATGGTGCACGTAATATTGACGGGGCGCAACGCGCATCCGACAATCGTGGAACTCGCCGATACAGTGACCGAAATGCGCGAGGTAAAGCACGCGTATCAGAAGGGCATCCTGGCACAACGCGGCATCGAATACTAGAATGCGACTCGCTCCAGCGGGAGCGGATGGGAAGCAACTATGAGTTGGTTCAAGCGGGAAAGCGTTGAGCTCGACACATCGGGCGAGAAGAAGGTTAAGACCGAAGGTCTCTGGGTTAAGTGCGAGCAGTGCCGCCAGATCATCTGGAAGAAGGACCTCGAAGAGAACCTGTACGTCTGCCCGAAGTGCGAAAAACACTTCCGCATCGATGCACGCACCCGACTCGGTTATCTCTACGATGACGGCAAATACGAGACCTTCGATAACAACCTGCAGTCGACCGATCCGCTGAAGTTCACCGACCTGAAGCCTTACGCCACGCGACTGAAGCGCGCACAGCACGACACCGGACTGAAGGACGCCGTCATCAACGCGAAGGGCGAGATCTACGGCCAGACGGTGATCAGCAGCGTGATGGAGTACAACTTCATCGGCGGCAGCATGGGATCGGTGGTGGGTGAAGTGATCACCCGTGCTGTTGAACGTGCGACGGACGAGCGCACTCCGCTATTGATCGTCTCCGCGTCGGGCGGAGCCCGCATGATGGAAGGTGTGATCAGCCTGATGCAGCTGGCAAAAATTTCCTCGGCGCTGGCGCGCATGGAAGCCGCCAAGGTGCCGTACATTTCGTTGCTAACCGACCCCACGACCGGCGGCGTGACCGCTTCATTTGCCATGCTGGGAGACCTGAACATCGCTGAGCCGGGCGCGCTGATCGGCTTTGCCGGCCCACGCGTGATTGAGCAGACAATCCGGCAAAAGCTGCCCGAGGGTTTCCAGCGTTCGGAATTTTTGCTGAAGCACGGCATGCTGGATGCGGTGGTGGATCGCAAGAATCTAAAGGCGTACGTAGCGCGGGCGTTTGCGTTTATGACGCCGAACTAGATCGAGACCATTTGAGTCGACAATCCCACCCATCCCTGCGGGAAGGGTGGGGCACCCACATTCACTCCCGATCCGTACTGATCTCTCCCATCTCAGCCGATAGCGTCCACTTCTCATCGATCTTCGGCGGTTCGTACTCGTCGAGATAGCGAAACGCCGCCGGCACATCGTCGGCAAAGTGGTAGATCTGCCGCATCGCTTCCTTGGCGAAGTGGTTGGTGATCATGTGCTCAAACAGCCGCTGCAGTGGCCGGTAGAAGTTGTTGATGTCGAGGAAGACGATGGGCTTAGCGTGCTGGCGCAACTGCTTCAGGGTAATGATCTCGATCATTTCTTCAAGCGTGCCGAAGCCGCCGGGCAGCGCGAGAAATGCGTCGCTGCGCGATTCCATGGTGGCTTTGCGTTCGCGCATATCGGCAGTAATGATGAGCTCGTCGGCGCTCGTGTAGGCAATGCCGCGGGCGCGCATAAAGCCCGGGAGCACACCCACCACGCGGCCGCCATGCTTTTGAGTGGAGCGCGCCACCGCGCCCATAAGGCCTACACTCGTACCTCCGAAAACCAGGGTTCCGGCTCGGAGTCCGATTTCCATCCCAACTTCCAGGGCAGGGCCGAAGAACTCACGGTCGATGGCGTCGCTCGACGAACTGAAGACACAAACTGCGGGGGACGCTTTCACGGCTTCTTGCTCCGGGACTGGTAGGCAGATTTCATCAGGATCAGCGACAGGATAAGACAGACGCTGATGGCGTTGGGCAGGATGATCGGCAGACGGCGCAGCATCACGCCATAGACCGTCCATAGCGCTGTGCCGCTGCCCATGACGAAGAGCATGAGGTACGAGAGATCGCGACAGGAGCGCGATCGGAAGGACTGCCACACCTGCGGCAGGAAGGACGCGGTGGTGAGCGTCCCGGCAATATAGCCAACCAGTGCGCTGGAGATCACCTAAGAAGGGTATCAGTATCGGGCGGCGACGAGTTCAATGTGCTGAAGTGCCTGGCGCAAATGAACGGGCCACCCACGCGCGAGGCCCGTTCCAATTCACCCCGAAACTCTTAACGGGGTCGCTGATCATCCGGTGGCGGCTGGTACTGCCCGTTATCATTGTTGTTGTAATTAGGGTTGTTGTTGTAGTTAGGATTGTTGTAATCAGGGTTGTTCTGACGGTTATCGTACTGATCCTGATCGCGGCGATCGCGATAAGCGCCGTTATCGGACGAGCGGTTGTCGTAATAGCCGTTCTGTTCATTCGTGCAGTGCTCGCGCGCCTCATGCAACTGGTGCTGGGCGTAACGCGCCTGCAAGCTGTCGTCCCCGTGTTCGGCCACTTCCTGATCCAATTTTGCTTGTGCATGTTCGACCCGCTCGTGACAGTCGTGGCGAGCTTCGTCATCCTGGGCCCGCAGGTGGGGGGTGGCGAAGAAGAACATCGCACCCAAGGCGACCAAGGCAGGCGCCGCCCGCAGAGCTTTACTCTGTGAAGTCATAACACGCTCCTCTCAATGGCGTTTCGAATATTAGAGTGGTTCTGGCAGAGAGGCGGTTGCCACTTGAATTGGTGAGCACGCAATCATTGGGGGCAACCCGTCGCCATAGCCGGCGGTCCGGATTCTCGCTGCAAAAGACGGAGCCGCCCGCAGGCGGCCCAGCGTACCTTGCTTCAGCACAGTTTAGTGACGGTCGTGGTCGTCCCAATCACGCTGATCGTGCCAGCGCGCATCGTGGCCCCAGTAGCCGTGGTAGCGACTCCAGCAACGGTCGCGCTGGGCGTTTAAGTCACGCCGTGCGTGCTCGGCTTGCCGGCTGCCCTCGCCATGGCGGGAAACGGCGCGGTCGAGCTTTGACTGTGCCCTTTCAATACGCTCGCGGCACTCGTGATGGTCGTCGTCCGCACGAAGCTGCGGGACGCCAGCGAATAAGAACATGGCTCCCATGGCAGCAATTGCCGGGGCCATGCGCCATGATTTTCGAAGAGATTGCATAGGTACATCCTCCCTGTTGATGCTCAACGGTTGGAGCGGATCCATGAAGCGCAGGTTGCCACGGGTGCACACATCCGCACCTCGCACCGCGAGAGATGTGAGGCAACCCTGCATCGGATTACGAAGTTCTAGAGCCCGAATTCAGATAGGTTACAGCGGGATGTTGCCGTGCTTTTTGCTGGGGTTTTTGTCGCGTTTGGTGTCGAGCATCTCCAACGCCTGGATCAACTTTTTACGCGTGTCGCGGGGACGAATTACGGCATCGACAAAGCCCCGTTCTGCCGCGATGTAGGGATTGGCAAAGCGCTCGCGAAACTCTTCGACCTTCCCCGCACGGTTTTCCGCGTAATTTTGTGACTTATCGAGCTCGCGCTTGTACACGATGTTGACTGCGCCTTCGGGCCCCATGACCGCGATTTCGGCGGTGGGCCAGGCATAGTTCACATCGGTGCGAATGTGCTTGGAGGCCATGACGCAATAGGCACCACCATAGGCCTTCCGGGTGATGACTGTG
>JAVUPY010000065.1 GCA_032252755.1 Terriglobia bacterium | reverse complement strand
AGATGGTGATGCCTGGCGACAACGTGACGCTGGAGATCGAGTTGATCACGCCGGTGGCAATGGAAAAGGGGCTCAGGTTCGCAATCCGCGAAGGCGGACGAACGGTGGGCGCCGGTACCATCACCGAGATCATCGCGTAGTAACTGCCCCACCCTCTCGCCTAGCGAGAAGGGTAGGGCACGAGAGTTCTAAGAATCAAAGTGAATCGGCACGGCTGAAGCCGTGCCCCTTCAAAACAAAAATCAACCTGCGGCGAAAGGCCGCAGGCGGTCAGGCGGCGAGGAGATCGCGGCGCCGGCCGGGAGACAAGGTGATAGCCAAGTTTCCGCAAACAGATCTTTGAGAGAACTACAGTGATTGGCAAAGAACGAATCCGGATCCGTTTAAAAGCTTACGACTACCGCGTTCTGGACCAGTCCACGGGCGAAATCGTGGAGACGGCACGTCGCACTGGCGCGCAAATCGCCGGTCCGATTCCACTCCCCACGGTGAAGAACAAGTATTGCGTGCTTCGTTCGCCCCACGTGGACAAGAAGTCCCGCGAGCAGTTCGAGATCCGCACTCATAAGCGTTTGCTCGATATTCTCGAGCCGACGCAGCAGACGGTCGATGCGCTCATGAAGCTGGAGTTGCCGGCTGGCGTGGGCGTTGAGATCAAGGCTTACGGAAAAGAACACAAGTAGACGTCAGACAGCGATCAGACGTCTGGAAGATCCGACAGTGCCCAGCGGGCATGATGAGGAGAAGAGAAAGCCATGGTTGGCGGAATTTTAGGCAAGAAAGTCGGAATGACCCAGCTGTTCGACAACAAGGGTGAGGTTCACCCGGTGACTGTCCTGCAGGCTGGCCCGTGCGTCATCACCTCGCTGAAGTCGGCGACGCGTGACGGTTACGACGCCGTGCAGATTGGGCTGGTGGAGTTCGTGAAGGAATCGCGGCTGACCAAGGCCGCGAAGGGCCACCTCGACAAGAACAATCTGCCCCCGGTGAAGTTCCTGCGCGAAGTCCCGATCGCGCTCGATGAAGCGAGCAAGGACGGCGCGAAGATAGGCGACAAGGTTCTAGTCGATGTGTTCGACGGCGAGAAGTTTGTCGATATCGCGGGCACCAGCAAGGGCCGCGGGTTCGCCGGCGTCGTTAAGCGTCACAAGTTTGGTGGCGGACCGAAGTCGCACGGCCACATGTTCCAGGTGCAGGGTTCGATCGGCGCATCGTCGTTCCCCTCGCGCGTGTTCCCCGGGCAGCGCATGTCCGGCCACATGGGCGCGGAGAGGGTGACGGTTCGCAACCTGCGCGTTCTCGGAATCGATAAGGACGAGAACCTGCTGGTCGTGGAAGGCGCAGTACCGGGTCCGCGGAATGGCTACGTCGTGATCACCAAGGCGAAGAAACCGCCGAGGGAGCGTCGCGGATTCACCGGTGAGGCCGGGATGGTCAACCCGTTGAAGGCTTCGAAGCGTTCCGCGAAGGGCAAGTAAGAGTTCAGTTCGGGTGCCCACGTCTGCTAAGAGCGGCAGATGTGGGGCACGGACAACGAAAATCGAAGAGAAAACATTATGGCAACGATTGACGTTTTGGATCTGGCCGGGAAAAAGGTAGGCAGCCTCGAGTTGGCCGATGAGGTATTCGGCGGCATCAACGAGGACCTGCTCTGGGAAGCGGTGAAGCACTACCGCGCCGGGCAGCGTGCCGGCACGCATGCCACCAAGAACCGCAAGTTGGTCTCCGGTTCGGGCAAGAAGCTGTGGCGGCAGAAGGGTACGGGCCGCGCCCGCGTGGGCTCCATCCGGTCGCCTCTGTGGCGGCACGGCGGAACGGTTCACGGACCGCAGCCGCGTTCGTATGACTTCACCTTCCCGAAGAAGAAGCTGCTGGGCGCGCTGCGTTCGGCGCTCGCCGCGAAGCTGCAGGACGGCAAGCTGGTCGTGGTCGAGTCCTTCGAATTAAAGGAAGCGAAGACGAAGGAAGTCCGCAAGGCGCTGGACGCCCTGAACGTGGAAAAGACGGCGCTGCTGGTGGAAGCCGGAAGCAACGAGAACCAGAACCTGGAACTGAGCTCGCGCAACATCGAGGGCGTCGAGATGCTGTACGGTCCCGAGGTTCATCCCTATCACCTGCTGCGTTACGATCGCGCGATCTTCACCAAGAGCGCGCTCGACAAGCTGCAGAGTTCGCTGAAGGCGAGTGCGCCGAAGCGGAAGGCGGAGGTGGCGTAATGAAGTCCGCATACCAGATCATCCGTCGCCCGGTGATTACCGAAAAAGGTTTGGGCGTGAAGGAGACCGAGCAGACGCTGGTCTTCGAAGTGGCCGCCAAGGCGAGCAAAACCGAAATCAAGGAAGCGGTGCAGTCGATCTTCAAGGTCAAGGTCGATCACGTTCGCACCGCGAACTTCCTGGGCAAGGAGCGGCGCCGCGGCAAGTTCACCGGTTTCCGCCCCGACTGGAAGAAGGCGTACGTGCGGTTGAAGCAGGGCGAGAAGATGCCCGAGTACGCGCAGAACCTGTAACGGAACTACAGTAGCAAGTCACAAGTCGCAAGTCGCAAGACGAAGCGACGGAAGCTTGAGATGAGAACCGATAGCCCGCGCGAGAGCGCAAGCTATCCGAGAGTCAACAATATGGCGATTAAGACATATAGACCGGTAACCCCGACGCGGCGCTTCACCACTACGCTGGTGAACGATGATTTGACGACGACGAAGCCGTACAAGCCGCTGACTGAACCGAAACAGCGCACCGGCGGACGTCGCAACAGCGGCGACCAGACGATCTGGCATCGCGGCGGCGGTCACAAGCGGAAGCTGCGCGTCATCGACTACAAGCGCGACAAGTTCGGGATTCCCGCGAAGGTTGCGAGTATCGAGTACGATCCGAACCGTTCGGCGCGCATCGCGTTGCTGAATTATGCCGACGGCGAGAAGCGCTACATCCTGCATCCCTCGGGACTGGTTGTCGGCGCGACGGTCGTAAGCGGCGCGGAAGCGGACATCCTGGTTGGAAACGCGCTGCCGCTGAAGAACATCCCGCCCGGAACGTTCGTGCACAACATCGAGCTGAAGCCCGGCAAAGGCGCGCAGATGGCGCGTTCGGCCGGAGCCCAGGCGCAGTTGGTTGCGAAGGAAGGCGACTACGCGCTGCTGAAGCTGCCTTCCGGCGAAACCCGCCGGGTGCTGGTGGATTGCATGGCGACGGTCGGGCAGGTCGGCAACCTCGATCACGAGAACATTTCGATCGGCAAGGCCGGACGCACGCGCTGGCTCGGACGCCGCCCGGTGAACCGCGGCGTCACGATGAACCCGGTGGATCACCCGCACGGCGGCGGTGAAGGCAAGACCTCCGGCGGACGTCACCCGGTAACCCCGTGGGGCCAGCCGACCCGTGGATACAAGACCCGCAACAACAAGCGGACCGATGGATACATCGTGTCGCGCCGCAGCAAGTAGTAGTGGAGAACTGAAAAATGGCACGTTCGACGAAAAAAGGTCCGTTTGTAGACGCGCACATTGTCGCCAAGGTTGAGGACATGAATACGCGCAACGAGAAGAAGGTCGTGCGCACGTGGTCGCGACGGTCGACGATTATTCCCGAGATGGTGGGGCACACCCTGGCCGTGCACAACGGGAAGAAGTTCATCCCGGTGTACGTCACGGAAAACATGGTGGGCCACAAGCTGGGGGAATTCAGCTTCACCCGGCAGTTCAAGGGACACTCGGTGAAGGCCGCGGCGGAATCAGCGGCGAAGCCGGCGGCGTCGCCGAAGGCGTAACGACGAGAGGATTAGAGAAATGGAATTCACCGCGAAAGCGAAGTACATGCGAGTTTCGCCGCAGAAGGCGCGCCTGGTGCTGGACATGATCAAGGGCCGCCGGGTCGAGGACGCGCTTTACATGCTGGAGTTCACCAATAAGCGCATTGCTCCGCTGGTGCACAAGCTGCTGCGTTCGGCGGTCGAGAACGCGAATTACCTGAGCACGGAAAAGGGCGCGGATGTCGATCTGGACCGCTTGTATGTGAAGCGGGCGGTCGCGAATGAGGGCCCGCGCATGAAGCGCATCCGTCCGGCTCCGATGGGCCGTGCGTACCGCTACCAGCGCCGTATCTCGCACATGGAGATCGTGCTGGCGGAGAAAGCGGCGGCAGCGGTGGCGACGAACGTCGATGAGTCGAAGGCGCCGGCGAAGAAGGCCAAGGCTCCGAAGAAGAAGGCTGTGGCGAAGAAGGCTCCGGCTAAGAAGAAGGCTCCGGCCAAGAAGTAAAAGTTCAAGTGTGCCCACATCTGCTAAAAGTGGCAGACGTGGAGCACGGGATGAGAATGGGTTTGAGGTGCCCACATCTGCTGACAACGGCAGACGTGGGGCACGGAAAGTTTGGAGAGACGAAACATTATGGGACAGAAAGTCCATCCTTACGGATTCCGGCTCGGCTACACCAAGCCGTGGAAGTCGCGCTGGTTTGTGGAGCGGGACTACGACAAGCTGCTGGTCGAAGACGTTCATCTGAAAGATGAACTGAAGGACAAGCTGAAGTCGGCTGGCGTCAGCTCGATTGACGTCGAGCGCCCTGGCAACAAGCTTCGCATCATCATTCGCACGGCGCGTCCGGGCATCATTATCGGACGCAAGGGCGCGGAGATCGACAAGCTGAAGCAGGAGTTGCAGAAGCGTACCGGTCGCGACGTTTACGTCGATATCCAGGAAGTACACAAGCCGGAACTGGACGCGCAACTGGTGGCGGAGAATATCGCGCTGCAGTTGGAGAAGCGCGTGGGCTTCCGTCGCGCGATGCGCAAGGCCGTGGATTCGGCGCTGCGCTTCGGCTGCAAAGGTATCAAGGTCCGCGTGTCGGGTCGCCTGAACGGCAACGAAATCGCGCGGTCCGAGTGGTATCTGCAGGGACGCCTGCCGCTGCACACGCTGCGCGCCGACATCGACTGGGGCTTTGCGGAAGCGAAGACCACCTACGGCGTGATCGGCGTGAAGTGCTGGATTTATAAGGGCGAAATCCTTTCGCAGAAGAGACGCGAAGGACAGCCTGCGCAGAGCACGTTCTAACACCAGTTGCCTGTAGCCGATTGCCAGTAGCCAGTTGGCGATGGGACGAAACGAGGGCAACGAGGCTGACGATCAGCCGTTAAGAACTGAGAACTGGCAATTGAGAACCGACTATGTTGATGCCAAAGAAAGTTAAGTTCCGCAAACAGCAGCGCGGACGCATGCGCGGTAAGGCGTGGCGCGGAAGCGACCTGTCGTTCGGAGATTACGGTTTGAAGGTGATGGAACCCGGCTGGATTACCGACCGGCAGATCGAAGCGGCCCGCGTGGCTATGACCCGTTTCGTGAAGCGCGGGGGCAAGATATGGATCCGCCTCTTCCCGGACAAACCGGTAACGAAGAAGCCGGCTGAAACCCGTATGGGTAAGGGCAAGGGCGCTCCGGATCACTGGGTAGCCGTGGTTCGTCCGGGCAAGATACTGTTCGAGATGGAAGGCGTTACGCCGACCGATGCGAAGGAAGCGATGCGTCTGGCTTCGCATAAGCTGGGCCTCGTAACCAAGTTCGTGGCCCGCGAAACGGCGCACTAATTCCCCCGGAAGCCTGGCTTCCCGAGGGCAAGAGAGATTAGCGATGGATAGCAGCAAAATTAGAAACCTGACAGATGCCGAGCTCCTACACCAGGAGCGCGAACTGAATGACCAGCTCTTCAAGCTGAAGTTCCAGATGAAGATGGGACAGACGGAGAGCTTGAAGAAGATCCACGGCTTGCGCAAGGACATCGCGCGGGTGAAGACGATCAAGCGCGAAAAGGAACTGGCAGCCGCCAAGTCCGGAACGGAGAAGAAGTAGCCATGGCCGAAACGACACAGACCGAGAAGAAGTCCGGCCGCAAGACACTGGTTGGCCAGGTGACCTCGACCAAGATGGCGAAGACCATCGTGGTGCAGGTGAGCCGCCAGAAGGCGCACCCGCTGTATGAGCGCGTCATGACCCGCTCGAAGAAGTATTACGCGCACGACGAAGAGCAGACGGCGCACGTCGGCGATTTTGTCCGCATCGAGGAGACACGTCCGATGTCGCGGCTGAAGCGGTGGAAGCTGAAGGAAATTTTGAAGCGCTCGGCGCTCGCGCCCGAGTTGCAGGAATCGACGGAGCAGATCGGTTAAATCCCACCCTTCGCGCTGAAAAGCGCGCGAAGGATGGGGCACCCAGAGGGAGATAGAACCATGGCAGTGATGATGAGATCGATGCTGGAGGTGGCGGATAACTCCGGCGCCCGCAAGCTGCAGATGATCCTTCCGCTCGGCGGTTCCACGGGATTGCGCGCCGGACTCGGCGACGTCGTGACCGCGGCGGTGAAGGAAGCTTCGCCGGACGGCAACGTGAAGAAGGGCACGGTGGTGAAGGCGGTGATCGTGCGTACGCGCAAGGAGCATCGCCGCAAGGACGGCACGTACATCCGCTTCGACCAGAACGCGGCTGTGCTGGTGACGCCGGATCACGAACCGATCGGAACGCGCGTGTTCGGACCGGTCGCGCGCGAACTTCGCGAAAAGCGTTTTCTGAAGATCGTTTCACTGGCGCCGGAAGTCCTTTAAGCGGAATAGAACACCGGCATGTTGCCGGGGAAGATTTGGAGCCGGCGGTTGCCGGCCAGAAGGAACAGAGAGTTATGAATAGCGTTGATATTCGCCGGAACGACACGGTGAAGGTGATCACCGGCAAGGACAAGGGCAAAGAGGGGCGCGTGCTGCGCGTCATGCCGAAGGAAGGCAAGGTCCTGGTCGAGCACGTCATGGTGGTGAAGAAGGGCGTACGGCCGAACCCGCAGCGCAATATCAAGGGCGGCATTGCCGAGCAGGAAAGCCCGATCTCGATCTCGAACGTGAAGCTGATTTGCGGCTCTTGCGGAAAGACCCCGCGCATCCGCCACCAGGAACAGGGCGACCGACGGGTTCGGGTCTGCGCGAGTTGCGGCAGCACGATGGAGAAATAGTTGTACAGCCCCACCCTGTCGGAAGACCCACATGCCAACAGAGGGCAAATGGGGTACCGAAGGGTAGGGCGCAAATGAGGGCCTCACGAACCGGTAAGCGAAAGCGACTCCGAAACCGTGAGAGAAAGTGACAAGGAAATGGCAAAGCAGGAAGAAGGAAAGAAGAAGAAGGGCGCGGCACCGGCGGCGGAAGCTGCTCCGGCGGGAAAGCCGGCTCGTCCTAAGCTGAACAACGAAGCTTCGGCACGCCTGCGGCACCGGTACCAGAAGGAAGTCGTGCCTGCGCTAATGAAGGAGCTTGGCCTGAAGAACGTGATGGCGGTTCCGCGGCTGGAGAAGGTCGTCGTCAACATGGGTGTTGGCGAAGCGACGCAGAACGCGAAAGTTCTCGACCCGGCCGTTGCCGAACTTCAGCAGATCACGGGTCAGAAGCCGGTGATTACGAAGGCGAAGAAGTCGATTGCGGCGTTCAAGGTGCGAGAAGGGATGCCGATCGGCGCGATGGTTACGTTGCGCGGTGACCGTATGTACGAGTTCCTCGACCGGTTAATGAACGTAGCGCTTCCCCGCGTACGTGACTTCCGCGGCGTGAGCACGAAATCATTCGATGGCCGTGGCAATTACACGCTCGGGCTACACGATCAGTTGATCTTCCCCGAGATCGATTACGCGAAGGTCGAGAAGCTGAAGGGAATGAACGTCACAATCGTGACGACGGCGAAGAGCGATGATCACGCACGCGCATTGCTGAAGCAAATCGGGATGCCGTTCCGCACCGCGTAGTGGCCCACATCTCCCAAGGGACGGGAGATATGGGGCACCGAGAGATTTAGGAGAGATATGGCTACAACTGCAAAACGAGTCAAGGACGCCAAGAATAACGAGATGCGCGGGAAGAAGTGTCCGATCTGTAAAGGCGCCAAGCTGCTTGACGGCAAGGAGTGCCTGGCGTGCGGAGGTAAGGGTCTGATCTTCACCACGCGCCAGCACAACCGCTGCAAGATTTGCGGGCGTCCGCGCGCATACCTGCGCAAGTTCGGACTTTGCCGGCTCTGCTTCCGTGGACTGGCCCTGAAGGGCGAGATCCCCGGCGTTTCGAAGTCGGCCTGGTAGTCGTTACCGAGGCTCTGGATGCCGTGAGGCAAACAGGGCGCTGGCGAAACGGACCGGTGAACGGTCCAGGAGACCGCGAAGAGCGGCTTCGAGAGCAAGAGCGTCACCGCAGGTTCTTTCACGGGGAGACCGGGGGTAACCGGCCGAACCAATCGCGGGCTGCCAGCCTGCCGCGATGAAAGAGAACGGGCGACGATTGAGGAGAAGGAAACGATGAGTTTGACCGATCCCGTGGCAGATTTCCTGGCCCGGATTCGCAATTCGATTAAGGCCCGCCAGCAGAAGGTGGACGTACCGGCTTCCAAACTGAAGCTGGAGATCGCCCGCATTCTGAAAGAGGAAGGCTACATCAGCAACTTCAAGCCGATGGATGAGGAAGGCAAGAAACTGATCCGCGTCTACTTGAAGTACGGCACTGACAACCAGGCGGCGATAACGCAGTTGAACCGCGTTTCGCGTCCGGGCTGCCGGGTTTACGTCGGCAACAGCGAGATTCCGCGCGTGCTTGGCGGACTGGGCATCAACATCCTGACTACGCCCAAGGGCGTGATGACAGGACGGCAGGCGCGCAAGGAAGGCGTCGGCGGCGAAGTGCTCTGCGAGATCTATTAATGGTGAACTGCCCCACCCTGTCGCTTCGCGACAAGGGTAGGGCACAAAGCACTACGTAGCAGACGAGCCTGAACGAGTGGTTCGGGCCGGAAGCCCACAACGGAAGTCGCCTCAGCGAGACCCCGATGTGGTGAACGAGAGGAAACGGAATGTCGAGAATTGGTAAAAAGCCGATCGCCCTTCCCAAGGGAGTCACGTTCGCCGTTGACGGTAACACCGTCAAGGTGAAGGGGCCGAAGGGCGAAGTTGCGAATCACATACCTGCCGGCGTCACGCTGGCGCAGGAAGACGGGCACCTCGTAGTGAAACGCCAGGACGAAGAGCATCGCGCGGTGCACGGACTGGTCCGCGCGCTGGTGAACAACGCAGTTGAGGGAGTCACTAAGGGCTGGACCCGCGAATTGGAAATCGTCGGAATTGGCTACCGTGCGGAAATGAAGGGCAAGGGCATTGTGGTGTTCACGCTAGGTTATTCGCACCCGATTGAATATCCGCTTCCGAGCGGCATCGAGGTGGCGATCGATCCCAAGCAGACGAAGCTGACCATCACAGGAATCGACCGACAAAAGGTCGGCCAGGTTGCCGCAGAAATGCGCGGCCTGCGTCCACCCGACCCATATAAGAACAAGGGCGTACGCTACTTCGGCGAACGGCTGAAGAAGAAGGTTGGCAAGACTGGCGCGAAATAAAGATTAGAAACAGTCCCACCCTTCGCGTAAGACGCGCGAAGGATAGGGCACCCAGGGTGGGGCACAGGATACGAAGATGATTACGAAGACAGCGAAGAACGAGACGCGGGGCCGGGTTCACAAGCGGATTCGGAAAAAGGTTCTGGGAACGACAGAGCGTCCGCGCCTGAACATTTACCGCTCGGTCAGCCATATCTATGCGCAGGTAATCGACGACTCCAAGGGTGTAACCCTTGTTTCGGCTACCTCGCTGGAGGCGGGCAAGGCGAAAGACGGGAAGTCGCACGTCAGCGGCGGCAATCTTTCCGCGGCGAAGCAGGTGGGCAAACTGGTGGCGGAGCGCGCGAAGGAAAAGGGCATCTCCAAGGTCGTATTCGATCGTGGCGGATACCTCTACCACGGACGCATCAAGGCATTGGCGGACGCGGCCCGCGCAGGCGGACTGCAGTTCTAAAGCCCAGGTTAACCGTCCAAAAGAGGGACGGTGAACCTGGGGCACAAGAGATCTCGGCGCAAAGCGCCAGGGGAAGAGTGAAGAAATGGCAATCGCGAAGAGGAAACTCGATGCCGGCGACTTCAACCTGAAGGACCAGGTGGTCAGCATTAACCGCGTGACCAAGGTCGTGAAGGGCGGCAAGAACATGTCGTTCGCCGCGCTGGTCGTGGTCGGAGACCCGGGTTCCGGTGTCGTTGGCTACGGCTCGGGCAAGGCGAAGGAAGTTCCGCAGGCCATCCGCAAGGGAATCGAATCGGCGAAGAAGAACCTGGTGAAGGTGAACCTGAACCCGACGACGATTCCGCACGCCGCGCTGGGACGCTACGGCTCGGGCATGGTGCTGCTGAAGCCGGCGCCCGAAGGAACGGGAGTGATCGCGGGCGGCGCGGTTCGCGCGGTGATGACCTCGGTAGGCATCCAGAACGTGCTGACGAAATCGATCGGTACGACCAACCCCCACAACGTGGTGAAGGCGACGTTCGACGCGCTGCGCAAGTTGCGCGACAAGAACGAAGTTGCCGCCATGCGTGGCAAGGCTGTGGAGGAACTGTAAGCCATGGCTCGCAATCGAAACAAAGTCGAGAAGAAGCAGGCGCCCTCCGGAACGAAGCTCCATCTGAAGTACGTTCGTTCCGCGATTTGCGCCCCGGAAAAGCAGAAGCTGGTCGTGAAAGGGCTTGGCTTTACGCGGCTGTACCAGGTGATCGAGCGCGAAGACACGCTATCGATCCGCGGGATGGTCGCGAAGGTGCCGCACCTGGTCGAAATCGTCCAGCCTGCAGGCAAGTAAATTTCGCGGATTTTGTGTCCGCCCTCACAGATTATTGACGCGATGAGCCAGTAGGCTGTCGCAACTGGGATTGAGAAATGAATCTTTCGACGATTCGCAAACCGAAGAATTCGACGGAGAAGCGCAAGCGTGTGGGCCGCGGCATGGGTTCGGGCATGGGTAAGACCTCGACCCGCGGTCACAAGGGGCAGGGCTCGCGCTCGGGTTCGCGCCTGATGCGCGGTTTCGAAGGCGGCCAGATGCCTTTGCATCGCCGGTTGCCGAAGCGCGGCTTCACCAACATTTTCAAGAAGGAATACACGCTGGTGAACCTGGCCGTTTTGGGTGATCTTGGCGAGACGACGGTGAACCCCGAGGTGCTCTACAATCGGGGTATCTTGAAGTCACGCACCGGCATGGTGAAGGTCCTGGGTACCGGCGAGCTTTCGACTGCGCTCACGGTTTCCGCCCATAAGTTCTCCGCTTCGGCGCAGGAGAAGATCACGAAGGCTGGCGGCAAGGCCGAAGTCATCGCTTAACCGTTCCGCGCGCCAGGCGCGCCGGAACAATGAGGCCCTATGTTCGAGAAATTCGCGAACATCTTTAGAATCCCGGATCTCCGCAAGCGTGTTCTCTTCACGCTGGCACTGCTGGCTGTGTACCGCATCGGCGGTCACTTGCCGACTCCCGGTATCAATACCAGAGTTCTCGAAAACCTATTCAACCAGCAGGGCGGCACGATGCTGGGCTTTATCGATCTGTTCAGCGGCGGATTCCTTCGGCGCATGACGATCTTTGCCCTCGGCATCATGCCGTACATCACCGCCTCGATCATTCTGCAACTGCTTACCGTGGTGTATGAGCCACTGAAGCGACTGCAGAATGAAGGTGAACTCGGGCGCAAGAAGATTACCCAGTGGACGCGCTACCTGACCGTCGTTCTGAGTGCGCTGCAGTCGACTGCCATCGCGGTTACTTTGGAGCGCCAAGCCGGCGTCGTGTTGCATCCGGGATTGCGCTTCGTTTTGATGACAATCCTGACCCTGACGACCGGGTCGGCGTTCATCATGTGGCTGGGTGAGCAGATTACCGAGCGCGGAGTCGGCAACGGCATGTCGCTGCTGATTTTCGCCGGCATCGTCGTGGGTCTGCCACGGGCCGTGGGCGACCTCTACACCAAGGTCAGAGACCAGGCTTGGGGCGCGATGACCGTTCCCGGGATGCTGTTCCTGATTGCCGTAATGATCGTGGTGGTGGCGTTCATAGTCTACGTGGAACGTAGTGAGCGGCGAATACCCGTGCAGTACGCGAAACGCGTGATCGGACGAAAGGTCATGGGCGGGCAGAGTACGCACCTGCCGCTGCGTGTCAACTCCGGCGGTGTGATGCCTGTCATCTTCGCGTCCTCGGTGCTGACGTTGCCGCAGACGCTTGGGATGTTCCTGAAAGGGAAAAATGCTCATCTCGATGACATGGTCGCGGCCATGAACTGGGGCGAGCCGCTTTACACGTTGCTGTACGCACTCGGGATTATTTTCTTTGCCTACTTCTATGTTTCGATCGTTTTTAACCCGAGCGAGGTCTCGGGGAACATGCAGAAGTATGGCGGATTCATTCCAGGTATCCGTCCGGGGAAACGGACGGCCGATTACATCAACGACATTCTGACCCGAATTACATTTGTCGGGGCGTTGTACCTGATCGTGATCTCGATCATTCCAGAATGGATGATCGCGGGCATTCACCTGAACCATTTGCCGGTATGGTTGGGGGGCAACTTCTTCGAACGATTCCCCAATTTTGTCCTCAACGGTTTAGGCGTGAACTTTTATTTCGGCGGTACATCCCTGCTGATCGTAGTTGGCGTTGCGATGGACACGGTCAACCAGATAGAGGCGCAATTGCTGATGCGTCACTACGAGGGATTCACGCCGAGAAGTGGCAGGATCCGCGGCCGAAGGTGGTAAGCAGGAAATGGTGGGGGGCCCGGGGCAGTAACTCGCATCCCGGAGGCGCACCATGGAGACGAAGACCACAGATGTTGCGGTTTCAACAGAAGCAAGGAACGCTAAGTTAGTGGGCCCCGTCATTTTGCTGGGACCTCCCGGCGCCGGAAAGGGAACGCAGGCCAAGAAGATCGCGGAGATTTATGGAATCCCGCAGATCTCGACTGGCGATATCCTGCGAGCCAATGTGGCGCTTGGGACGGAACTGGGAAAAAAGGCCAAAGAAGTGATGGGGCGGGGCGAACTGGTTCCCGACGACCTGGTCAACGCCATGGTCGCCGACAGGCTGGCGCAGAGGGATTGCGACCGGGGATGCATCCTCGACGGTTTCCCGAGGACGGTTCCCCAGGCCAGGTGGTTGGATAACCACTTGAAAACGAAGTTCTTTGATAATGAGCGAGGGTGCTCGCTGCCGCCGATTGTGATAGAGGTAAAGATTGAGTATAATGTTCTATTGCAACGGCTTACCGGACGTCGTTCTTGTCCCACCTGCGGGCGGATTTACAACGTTCACTATCAGCCTCCTAGAGTTAACGGCATCTGCGATGTCGATGGGTCGAAACTTGTCATTCGACCGGACGACCGTGAGGAAGTAATCGTCGAGCGCTTGAAGGAGTATGAGAAGAAAACTTGTCCCTTGGTCGAGTATTACGAGGCCTCGGGGCGGTTGCGCGTGGTGAATGGAGATCAGGCGGTAGACGTAGTCGCTGCGGACATACTTAGAGCAATCGAGAATGGCAATCGTTTGTAAGTCTCCTGGCGAGATAGAGAAGATGCGGCGTGCTGGCCGCATCGTCCGCCAGGTACTGGATACGGTCAAGGCGCTGGTCGCCCCGGGTGTCAGCACGATGGACCTGGAAAAGGCCGCGGAGAAGAAGATCCGCGAACTGGGCGCGAAGCCGGCGTTCAAGGGTTATTACGATTACCCGTGCGTGCTTTGCACGTCCGTGAACCAGGAAGTGGTGCACGGAATACCGTCGGAATCGAGGGTGCTGCGCGAGGGCGATATCGTTTCGATTGATTGCGGTGTCGTGCTGGACGGCTACTACGGCGATTCGGCGGTCACAGTTCCGGTGGGCGAGTCGGTCGGTCCCGAGCTTCGTAAGTTGCTGGAAGTGACGGAGCAATCGCTGCAGAAGGGGATCGAAGCGGCGCGCATTGGAAACACGATCGGCGATATCGGCGCGGCAGTGCAGGAAATCGTCGAGGCAAACGGATTCAGCGTGGTTCGGGAGTTCGTTGGACACGGCGTAGGGACCAAGTTGCACGAGGACCCGCAGGTGCCAAACCACGGCGTTCGTGGGCACGGTCCGAAGTTGCGCGAAGGCATGGTGCTGGCGATCGAGCCGATGGTGAACGCCGGGGGGCCTGCAGTCCGGGTCCTGGACGATAAATGGACGGCCGTAACCGAAGACGGACGTCCGAGCGCGCACTTTGAGCACTGCGTCGCGGTAACAAAAGATGGGCCGGTGATTTTAACGGTTTAATTGTGAAGTTGAGAACTGTTGTTTTAGGAACTGAATGAGCAAAGAAGACGCGATTGAAGTGATGGCCGTGGTAATCGAGCCGCTGCCCAACGCCATGTTCAAGGTCGAACTGGAGAACAAGCATCAGGTACTGGCGCATGTCTCCGGCAAAATGCGCAAGAACTTCATTCGTATCCTTCCCGGGGACCGCGTGGCGGTGGAACTTTCGCCCTACGACCTGACCAGGGGACGAATTGTGTATCGGTACAAATAGTTCTTTTGCGGTAGAAGAAAAAGAATTACGAAGAACTGATTTTTGAGAACTGAGAACTGACATGAAGGTACGGGCATCGGTAAAGAAAATTTGTGACAAGTGCAAGGTCATTCGCCGCCACGGCGTGGTGCGGGTGATCTGCGAGAATTCCAAGCATAAGCAGCGTCAGGGCTAGAACCCGCCCGTGTCGCTTGCGCGACAAAGGGCAGGGCACACAGGGAGTAGAGGAATATGGCACGTATTGCAGGCGTGGATTTGCCGCGCAACAAGCAGGCTCGGATCGCCTTGACTTACATTTACGGCATCGGGCAGCCGCGCGCGCGCAAAATCCTGGACACCGCGAACGTTGACGCGTTCAAGGCCATCCAGGATTTGAGCGAAGAAGAGGTCAACCGCATCCGCCAAGTGATCGAGAACGAGGGCGGCGTCGAAGGCGACCTTCGCAAAGACATTTCGATGCACATCAAGCGGCTGATCGAAATCGGTTCGTACCGCGGCTTCCGTCATCGCCGCAGCCTGCCGGTTCGCGGACAGCGTACGCACACGAACGCGCGCACCCGGAAGGGGCCGCGCAAGGGCACAGTCGCCAATAAGAAGAAGGCGAGCGCCAAGACATAGTTTTTCTGTCCACATTTGCTAAATGAGGCAAATGTGCGGCACGGACAGGTCACTTTAGATTCCGGATTGGATTTTGCGAAATGGCTAAAGCACAGGCTGGCGCCGCCGCCGGCGCCGAGAAAAAGGGCAAGACCAAGAAGTTCAAAAAGAAGGAGCGCAAGCACGTCCCGCATGGGCTCGTGACGATCAACGCTTCTTTCAACAACACCATCGTCACGATCTCGGATCCGACTGGCAACGTCCTGTCGTGGAAGAGTTCGGGCTCGCTGGGTTTTCGGGGATCCCGCAAGGGCACTCCATTTGCCGCCCAGCAGGCCGCGATGAACGCCGCGAACATGGCTCGCGACCACGGGTTGCGTAGCGTCGACGTTCGCGTCAGCGGTCCTGGATCGGGCCGCGAGTCGGCTATCCGAGCGTTGGCTGCCGCCGGACTCGAAGTGCGTTCCATCAAGGACACCACTCCGGTTCCGCACAACGGCTGCCGTCCGGCAAAGCGACGCCGCGTGTGATTGGTAATTTGTGATTTGTAATTGGTAATTTCAATTACCAAATTACAAATTCCGCAATTGGAAATGTATGGAGCGGGATGACCGGAGTTCAACCTCCCGTAAACCGCTCGGCAACTGAATAAAGTTAAGGAGACAAAGAGTTGGCACGTTACAAAGATGCAGTTTGCCGTCTTTGCCGCCGAGAGGGCATGAAGCTGTTCCTCAAAGGCGCAAAGTGTTTCACCGACAAGTGTCCGGTGGAGAAGCGTAATTTTGCTCCCGGCCAGCATGGCCGCGATCGCAAAGCGAAGATTGTGGGGTACGGTTTGCAACTTCGCGAAAAACAGAAGGCAAAGCGAATCTACTTTGCGCAGGAAGGCCAGTTCCGCAACTACTTCGAGAAGGCCGCCAAGACCAAGGGCGTGACCGGCGAGATGCTGTTGCAGCAACTGGAACGGCGTTTGGACAACGTCGTATTCCGGCTTGGTTTCGCGCAGGCGCGCCGTCAGGCTCGCCAACTCGTGCGTCATGGCCACGTTGCCGTGAACGGCCGGAAGGTAAACATCCCATCGTTCCAGGTGAGCGTTGGCGATGAGATTGCGATTCGCGAGAACAGCCGCAAACTGGTCGTGCTCGAGGCTGCGAAGGAATTCGCGAGCCATCAGCCGGCTCCGGCGTGGCTTGAGATCAATCGCGATGCCTATACAGGCCGCGTGCTGGCATTGCCAAAGCGCGAAGACATCAACCTGCCGGTGAACGAGCAGCTGATTGTCGAGTTGTACTCGAAATAAGTTTTGTGCCCCACCCCGCCGCAGTTGCGACAGGGTGGGGCGGTTGCGCGACATTCGTTGTTTTGTCTTTGGCTCAGGGTCTTGCGAAAGACATTTGCAGGTTCGACGAAGTTTGGATTAACCCGCGGAGCACGGCTAGCCCGTCTCCGCACCTCATCTCGGTCCAGATCAGCCGGCTGCTGTCCCTGGCGGCTGCGCCAAATGACCGAAGAAGGAGAACTCAATGCTCTGGAAGGGCTTTCAAAAGCCGAAGCGTCTTGCATTTGACAGTGAATCGCTGACCGACAAGTACGGTCACTTTTGGGCACAGCCGTTCGAGCGTGGTTTCGGTACCACGATGGGCAACGCGCTCCGCCGCGTGCTGCTCTCGTCCATCGAGGGCGCCGCGATCACGGCCGTGAAAATTGAAGGCGTACTACACGAATTCCAGTCCATCCCCGGCGTGGTCGAGGATGCGACGGACATCATCCTGAACCTGAAGCAGATCCCGTTTAAGCTGAATGGCGACGCGCCGAAGGCTATTTATCTGCGCGCCGACCAACCCGGCGTCGTAACCTCGGGGATGATCGAAGCTGACGCCGATGTCGAGGTCCTTGACAAGGACGTCTACATCGCGACCGTGAGCGAAGGTGGCAAACTCGACATGGAAATGCGGCTGAAGAAAGGCCGCGGCTACGTCTCCGCCGACAAGAACTTCGACGAGGACCTCGGCATCGGATTCATTCCGATCGACTCGGTGCACTCGCCGGTTCGCAAGGTGAACTACTCGGTGGAGGCAGCCCGTCTCGGACAGATCACCGACTACGACAAGCTTTCGATCGAGATTTGGACGAACGGTTCGGTCATTCCGGCCGACGCGCTCGGACTTGCTGCAAAGTTGCTGAAGGATCACATGAACATCTTCATCAACTTCGAGGAAGAGGTCGAGACGGTTTCCACCGAAGAGCGAAAGCCGGAGATCCGTAACGAAAATCTCAACCGTTCGGTGGAAGAGCTGGAGCTTTCGGTTCGCAGCTACAATTGCCTGAAGAACGCGAATATCCAGACCATCGGCGAACTGGTGCAGAAAACCGAAGCCGAAATGCTGAAGACGAAGAACTTCGGTCGCAAGTCGCTCAACGAGATCAAGGAAATACTGACCTCGATGGGATTGAGCCTTGGTATGAAGATCGATGAGCACGGTAACGCCGTTCCGACCGCGCAGAGCACGCCTGCGCCGAGCAGCATCTATCCGCCGCCGTACTCCGGTGAGGGCTCGGGCTTCTAAGGCTTAACGGACCCACATCTGCCAAAAGAGGGCAGGTGTGGGGCCCCAGTACAAGATCAAAGAAATTTATCCAGCGCTTGCTGGGACAGAGGAATCAGTCATGCGTCATCGAGTTGGTGGTTGGAAACTGGGTCGGAAAACGGATCATCGCCGCGCGTTGCTGCGGAACCTGGTCACGTCGCTGATCATCGAAGAACGGATCGAGACGACCGTGCCCAAGGCAAAGGCCATGAAGCCGCAGGTCGAGAAGATGATTACGCTGGGCAAACGAGGCGACCTCGCCGCGCGTCGTCAGGCGGGTTCTTACCTGATGACCCGCGAGGCGGTGGAGAAGCTGTTTGAAGTTGCACCTCGTTTCGGGGATCGCGAAGGCGGCTACACTCGTATAATCCTGTCCGGCGTCCGGAAGGGCGATGGCGGGCAGAAGGCATTCATTGAACTGCTCGGCGCGGAGAAAGTCATCGACGCCAAACGCGAGAAGCGTGCGGAAACCCGCGCGAAGCGCGCCGAAGAGCTCAAGAAGCAAATGGAGGCCGAGCAACAAGCGGCAGCCGAACAACCCGAAGGCGGGGAAGAAAAGTAGATTAAGATCGTTCGTCGACTTCTTTGCTGTCAAGAAGCGAGGGATCCGCTGTTTCAAGCGCGCTGATCATCGGCGCGCTTTTCCTTTTGCCATTTCGAGCACCTCGATGAATCGCGTCGTCTCCACGCTCGACCGTGTGATACAACCTCGACATGGTCGCTGAATCGCCTGCGCCAACCCAGCCGCGCAACGTCCATATCTTTGGCGTCACATCATTCCTCAACGATACGGCGAGCGAGATGGCGTACTGGATTTTGCCTGCGTTCCTCGTGTCCCTCGGGGCGGGCCCTGCGACACTCGGCATCATCGAGGGCATTGCTGAGAGCGTGGCATCTTTCGCCAAGCTTTTCTCGGGCGTCTGGACCGACCGGATTCGCCGCCGTAAACCGCTCGTGGTCGGCGGTTACTTTGTAGCAAACGTCGTCAAACCGCTGCTGACAATTGTGACTGCGCCGTGGCAGGTGCTCGGCATTCGTTTCGCAGACCGTCTCGCGAAGGGGGTACGCGGTGCTCCACGCGATGTCATGCTCTCGGAGTCGGTTCCGCCGGAGCGCGTTGGTTCGGCGTTCGGAGTTCTACAGGCGATGGATTCGGCGGGAGCGATCGCAGGCCCGCTGCTTGCTATCGCGATCATGGCCAGTTTTTGGGGGCGCCAGTTCGGGCCACGCGCCGTCTTCCTCGCCGCCGTGATTCCCGGCGTGCTCGCGATTTTCGTGGTGAGCCTTGGGCTGCGTGAGACCGAACACAAGCCGCCGAAGAAGAGTTCTATTTTTGGCGACGCTACGCGTCTGCCTGCGTCGTATGTTTACGTACTATTCGCGATCGCGCTCTTCTCCATCGGGAACTCCAGCGATATGTTTCTCGTGCTTCGTGCGCAGAGTATAGGTATCCCTGCCTCGCATGCGCCGCTGCTCGGATTGATTTTCAACATCACATACACTGCCGCCTCCTGGCCCGCCGGACGCATCAGCGACCGCACGGCGAATGCCGGCAGTCTCTCGATGTGGCGTTACGGTACCTGTGCCGTCGGGCTGCTCATCTTCTCGGGTGTCTACTTTGCCTTTGCGCAAGCGGCCTCGCGCACGGTGCTTTACATTGCGATGGCATTTTACGGTTTGTACTATGCACTAACGCAACCGGTGCTGAAGGCTATCGTTGTGGACACGGTTCCCCGCGAGACACGCGGACGAGCGTTTGGCATCTACTATTTCGTCACGAGCGTCGCCGCGCTGCTCGCGAGTGTCGCCACGGGAGAGGTCTGGAAACACTTCGGAGCGCATGTTCCGTTCATGATTTCCGCGAGTCTCGCCGCACTCTCCGCAATGATGCTGCTGGTTGTGCCGAAACTCTTTCGCAAGTAGTTCGCCAGAGACTCCTCTGCACTCTTGCTTCCTGCTTGTTCGGACAGTCCTGCCGTTTGAACCAGGCTCCGATCACGATCATGATCGGAAACTGGAAGTTCTTCATGAAGCACCCGGAGATCGCGCGGCGCTGGACAAGATGGGGTTCAATAAAGACCAGGAGCAAGGTTCAAGGCGCAAGAGCGCAGTTGCAGGCTGTGCCTGGTACGTCAAGAACTCACGTTCTCCGGCATCTTTTGCGGGGTGCGCGCCCGAAGAACCGTCAAAATCAGGAATTGAAATATCAGCGCGCCGACGCTGTCGAGCAGAACGTCCCACCAGTTTCCTGTGCGCGTCGGGTCACCCATCTGGTGAACTTCATCGGCGATTGCGACCAGCGCGGTGCAAACGATGGCGAGCGCGGCCCATCGCCACTGCCAGAGATATGCGAACAGCCGATGTCCGGCGGGAACAACCCTCTTGCGCAGGATAGTTTCTGTTCCGTGATAAACGTGTTCGGTCCCGCGAAAGGCACGGAAGAAGAAGTAGCTCATCAGGCCAAAGCCGATGAAATGTCCCACCTTGCGGCCCATCTCGTGAATGTGATCAATCTGGCTGTAGCTGAGGCCGGGGAGCATCCTGTGCAGGATCGGATCGACGATGCTACCGGTTCTTGTAGCCGAGAGGAATGCCGACTCGAGCGCTATCACAATCATCCAGCAGATGGCTGGAATCCAGTAGCGGAAAACTGCTTCTTTCGTCAGCTTCGGCATGATTACGAGCGATCCCTTTGAGGAGCAGATTTTGAGCAGCGATGGAGTTCCGGAAATCGGGGAACTCGGGAAAGCGGGGTTGCGCTGGGAGCGACAGGTCGTCCACGCTCTCGGAATCGACTCCACTGCCTAGTATTACACGCTGACACATTCTCCTTCATTTTCAATAACTTCGGTACGTGACTCAGGTCACCATTCGGTGTGATATCTGCGCCACTTAATACCAAAAGGCCGCCATTCGGGGATTCCTGGTTGGGAGATGGGTGCTTGAGGCCCTAGTATGCAAACTGTATTAGTTCGGGCGGCATCCGTGTTTGTATACCGGTCTAAGCGAAAGTTCAGCAATAGTACCCACCCTCTCGCAAAGGCGCGGGAAGAGTAAGGGAACAAGATTCCAGGCTTGAGGAAAGGCGGTTCATGCATAAGCCAGTTAAATACGTCGAGAAGGCATTCACCTATGGCGCGAAAGCGGCGTGGGCAGTGTTCGACAAGCTGAACAGCATCAACCAGAACGAATCGTTTACGCCGAAGTGGAGCGAGAAGCCGCTGCTGAAGTCGTACCAGAAGACGAAGCCGCCGCTGGGGTGGCCGCGCGCGACGGACTCGCTCTGCCCGAAGTGCGTGCCGGAGATTCGCAAGGACATTTTGGACGGCAAGCTGCCGTACGAGGTATTGCTGAACCAGCCGATCGGCGAGATTAAGGCGACGATCCTGGAGCGCGACGGGAAGATCCTGATGGTGAAGGATTGCCCTAAGCACGGACACTTCGAAGACGTGATGGCGATCGACGTGGATTTCTTCCGTCACCTGGAAGAGGTTTTCCCGGGGCGCGACATTCGCGCGCACAACGACGAGAAACTGCACAACCACGGCACCTCGACGGTGAAGTACGGCCGCGGCTCGGTGCTGACGGTGGACCTGACGAATCGCTGCAACATGATGTGCGACCCGTGCTTCATGGACGCGAACCAGGTCGGGTTCGTGCATGAGCTGACGTGGGAAGAGATCAAGATGGTGCTGGATAACGCGATCAGCATCAAGCCGAAACGGCAGATGAGCGTGCAGTTCTCGGGCGGAGAGCCGACATTGTCGCCGTACTTCCTGGACGCGGTGGCGTACTCGCGCAAGGTTGGGTACAACTCGGTGCAGGCGGCAACGAACGGGATTGAGTTCGCGAAGAGTCCGGAATTTTGCAGGCAGGCGGCAGAAGCGGGCCTGCGATATGCGTACCTGCAGTTCGACGGTATCGGCAACGCGGCGAACTCGCACCGCGCGGTCGGCAACCTGTTCGACGTGAAGCTGCGCGCGATTGAGAACCTGCACAGCGCGGGCGTCGATATCGTTCCGGTGACGACGATCGTGAACGGGATTAACAACGAGCAGGTGGGACACATCATCCAGTTCGCACTGGATAACCCGAAGAAGATCAGTTTCCTGTCGTTCCAGCCGGTTTCGTTTACAGGACGCGACGAAGAGATTACGGACGAGCGGCGCCAGGCGCAGCGATACACGCTGAGCCACCTGGCGCACGACGTGAAGAGCCAGACGGGACTGGGCGAGCCGACGCGCGACTGGTTCCCGATCTCGTTCATGTCGACGTTCAGCGACTGGGCGGATTTGACGCACGGTCCGAACGCGGACTGGGGATCGCTGAGCTGCGGATGCCACCCGAATTGCGGCGTGGGCATGGCAGTGATGATCGACAAGGAAACGAAGGAAGCAGTGCCGGTGACGGCGTTCCTGAATGGCGACCGCATTGCGAAAGACGTTGCGAAGGTGAACGATGCGGCGCGCGGCACGTTCCTGTCGAATCTCGGCATGGCCCTGGCCCTGGGGCGCAACTACGACCCGTTTAAGGCGCCGAAGCACTTCAAGTTTGTCGACCTGCTGAAGAAGTTCGACAAGACCTTTGGTGCGACGAAGACGGCGGCGCAGAAGTACGGCAAGTCAGACCCGACGCGCACAGAGCAGGATATCCAGAAGCGGCGACAGGACCGCTGGAACTTCCTGTTCATTGCGGGCATGTGGTTCCAGGATTTGTTCAACTACGACTTCCGGCGTACGGAGCAGTGCATCATCCCGTACGCGACGCAGGAAGGCGAGATCAGCTTCTGCGCGTATAACACGGGCGTGGGCTGGCGGAACATCATTGAGAAGATGCACATGACGGCTACCCTCACGAAGTGGTACGAGGAGCACGGGCGGCATGAGATCTTCGCGGGCGGCAAGAAGGTCGCGATGGAGAGCACGACGCACTCACTGAAGCTGAACGAGGAGCACGTGACGGCAGCCCGCAACACGACACTGGACGAGCTGGGCATTGCGAAGACGGCGCGCGAAGAGAAACTGCGTGCTCGCGACGCGAAGCAGGCATTGAAGGTGATCGATCCGCGGCAGGAAGCGGAGAACGCTCGCATGATGGCTCTCTACAAAGAGCATGTGCTGGGCGAGAAGCCGCAGTCGAAGGACGGGTTTGTCCCGCTGGGGAGCCTTGGGACGCCGAAGAAGAAAGAGGACGTCGCGGAGGAAGTGGCGGGAGATTAGTACTTCAGAGTAAAGCCCCATCCTGTCGCTTCGCGACAAGGGTAGGCATAGAGAAATCCTGATGATTACTGCGCAAGCCGGTCAGAAATGGCCGGCTTGTTTTTTAAGGGTGCTGGCGGATGAATTGTTCGAGCCAGGGGCGGATGAGGTCGCGGACCTGGCGGAAGGCGGCGGATTGTCGGCATCCGGAAAAGGCGGCGGGGTCGGGGAAACTGTGGTGGATGCGCTCTCCGGCGCCGGGGAAGACGGGGCAGGACTCGCGGGCATTGTCGCAGACGGTGATGACGTAGTCGAATTGCTGGCCGGCGAATTCGTCGACCGATTTCGAGCGGTGCTGCGAGATATCGATGCCGATCTCGCGCAGGACTTCCACGGCAAGACGATTCAATCCAACCGGGTGCGTGCCGGCGCTAAAGACTTCGAAGCGATCCCCAGCCAGGTGGCGCAGGATGCCTTCTGCCATCTGGCTGCGGGCGGAATTGCCGGTGCAGAGGATCAGGACACGTTTCATAGGCAACCAAGAATGCGCTTCGCTCAGGATGACACGGGTTGAGTGGAATGCTTCGTTGAGGGAACTTCTGCAGCAAAGTATCTGCGCTGGAAGTATAGGGCGACGTTTACTAATGCAATCAAAGCCGGGACTTCGACCAGTGGACCGATGACGGCGGCGAAGGCGGCTCCGGAGTTGATTCCGAAGACGGCGACGGCGACGGCAATAGCGAGTTCGAAATTGTTGCTGGCCGCGGTAAAAGAGAGAGTTGCGGTTTTTGAGTAATCGGCGCCGAGTTTGCGGCCCATGTAGAAGGAGACGAGAAACATGACGACGAAGTAGATGAGGAGTGGGACGGCGATTCGTAGAACGTCGAGCGGCAGGCGGACGATGTATTCGCCCTTGAGGGAGAACATCACGACGATAGTGAAGAGCAGCGCGATCAGGGTAATGGGGCTGATGCGCGGAATGAAATGATGCTCATACCATTCGCGACCACGGAGGCGCAGAAGCGTGAAGCGGGTGAACATTCCGGCGAGGAACGGGATTCCGAGATAAATGAAGACGCTCTCGGCGATGTCGCGCATGGAGACGTGGACGATGGTGCCACGCAGGCCAAAGAGCGGCGGCAGGACGGTGATGAAGATCCAGGCGTAGAGGGCGTAGAAGAGAACCTGGAAGATGGAGTTGAAGGCGACGAGACCGGCGGCGTATTCGGTGTCGCCGCGGGCGAGTTCGTTCCAGACGATGACCATGGCGATGCAGCGGGCGAGGCCGATCATGATGAGTCCAGCCATGTACTCGGGATACCCGCGCAGGAAGATGATGGCGAGGGCGAACATGAGAACGGGTCCGATGATCCAGTTCTGAACGAGAGAGAGGCCGAGCACGCGACGATTGCGGAAGACTTCGTGCATCTCCTCGTATTTCACCTTGGCGAGCGGCGGATACATCATGAGGATGAGGCCGGCGGCGATGGGGATCGAGGTGGTGCCGACATTGAAGTGGTTCAGGAAGCTTAGTGAGGCCGGCGAGAAGTAGCCGATCGCTACGCCGAGAGCCATGGCGGAAAAGATCCATATGGTAAGAAAGCGGTCGAGAAATGAAAGTCGTCGAGAGATGCCTGTCATAGGTGTCCTTTACGCGACGGGTGCAGGTGCTGGCGCACGCTGTAACGTTGTGAGTTTGGGAGCGCAGCAGGCGGAGTTGAGACGCGCGAAATCTTTCTTCATCTCGGGGTCGTGCGTGGCAGATTGCAGGACTGCGTCGAGGACGCCTGCCAGGTTCGAGTCCTTCGGACGGTTGATGCGATAGTGCATCCAGAGACCTTCACGGCGGGCGGCGACGAGCCCGGAGCGGCGAAGGTAGGCCAGGTGGCGCGAGATTTTCGGCTGGCTGGTTTTCAGTCCCTCCACTAAGAAGCAGACGCAGATTTCGTGATCGCCCATGAGGTTTAGCAGGCGCAGACGGGTGCGGTCGGCGAGGGTTTTCAGGAGGGCGTCGAGGGTGAGTTTCTTTTCTGACATATATGGGTTGACAGATATAATAGCACGGAACTATATTCGTGCAAGCATATGTAGTTGCATCGGGTAAGCGGGAATCTGGTAATCGAAAAGATCGACAGGAGAAATACGTGGAAAAAGAGAAGGTGTTGACGATTGTTAAGGAACGGTATGGCGCGATTGCTCGCGGTGAGCAGTCGGGCTGCGGATGCGGCAATAAGGATTATGTCGCAGGTGCGATTGGGTATTCGAAAGAGGACCTGGCGATTGCGGGCGATGCGAACCTTGGGCTGGGGTGCGGAAATCCGATTGCGATGTCGGAGATTGGGCCGGGAATGACGGTCCTCGATCTCGGTAGCGGCGCGGGTTTCGATGCATTTCTTGCGTGGAAGCAGGTGGGGCCGACGGGGCGGGTGATCGGCGTGGATATGACGGATGATATGCTGGCGCGCGCCAAAGAAAACGCGCAGAAACTGGGAGCGGCGAACGTCGAATTTCGTAAAGGGTATATTGAGAAGCTGCCTGTGGAAGATGCGAGCGTGGATTACATCATCAGCAACTGCGTGATCAATCTGAGCGCGGACAAGCCGGCGGTGTTTCGCGAGATGTTTCGCGTGCTGAAGCCGGGCGGGCGGATCGCGGTGAGCGATATCGTGCTGCTGAAGGAGTTGGACGAGCGCGTGAAGAATGATGTCGCCGCATATACCGGGTGCATTGCGGGCGCGAGCTATATGCAGGACTACGTTCGCATGATGCTGGAGACCGGCTTCCAGAAACTGGCCATTCCGGAAGTTCTCTACGGGTCGAAGTACGCCGAGGCGGTTGCGCCGAACGATGGTAAAAGCTGCTGCGGAAGTTCGATCGCCAATATGGCGTGGCGGGCGATTGCGAGCGTGAAGGTGCATGCGGTAAAACCGTAGGAAACGGTAAAGGGAAACGGCAAAACTGGGCGAAGTCAAAGGGCAGAGGGCAAAGGGCAAAACGAAAAGCTGCCATGGGCCTGGAGCAACCGAAGAACCGAAGATCGGGAGAAGCGAACAACATCGGAAGATCAGAAGAAGAGAAGTTCAAAAACGAAACAACGAAAAAAGGACTGACCATAATAATTGCCTAACACTGCGCTCATATCTTTGCTGTCGCTGGCGGCCGCTGTTTCGTGGGGGGCGGCCGATTTTTCTGGCGGATTAGCGAGCAAGAAATCGAATGTCTACGGCGTGGTGCTGGTCGCACACGCTGTAGGACTGGTATTTAACCTGGCGCTTGCGATCTTGTGGCGGGATCCGTGGCCGGGTGCTACATCCGTGCTCTGGGGCGTGGCGGCGGGACTGGTGGGCGCGGTGGGGTTGGTGTCGCTGTACCGGGCGTTGGCGATTGGAACCATGGGGGTCAACGCACCTGTTGCGGCAGTCGTGACGGGCATACTACCGGTTGCGTTTACTTTCCTGACGCTCGGTTTACCAACACGGCTCCAGATCGGCGGATTCGTGATGGCGCTGGTTGCGATCTGGCTGATCGCAATGCCGGCGGGCGACCTCGAACGGCCGAGGGGGCTGGGGCTCGCGATGCTTGCGGGTGTCGGATTCAGCGGATTTCTCCTCTTCATCAAACTGGCGGGCACGGTGGCGAAGTTCTGGCCACTGGTGGGAGCGCGCGCGGCGTCGCTGGCGTTCATGATCGTCCTTGCGAGCGGGATGCACGTGGAATGGAAAACGGTGCGGCCGTATTGGCGGGCGATGGTGTTCTGCGGAATATTCGATTCACTGGGGAACATTTTGTTCGTTTATGCGGCGACTCGCGGGCGACTGGATATTGCGGCGGTTCTGTCGTCGCTGTATCCGGCGAGCACAGTGATTCTGGCGCGGCTGATTTTGAAGGAGAAGATCGGGCGGGTGCAGGCGGTGGGGATTGCGCTGGCGCTGGCTTCGGTGGCGCTGATCGCGGCGTGAGAAACGAACGGCAAAACGGCAAAGGGAAAAACGGCAAACCAAAACAGCGCCGCTATTCCGCACAGCATGACACGTTAAGGCCAACCGAAGAAGCGATCACACCTGATACACTTTCTTCCTGATTTTCCGTGGGGGAATGATGATGCCATTCGTCGGCCGCATTCGCGGCGTTTTCTGCTTTGCAAGCCTGTTGTTCTTCCTTGTTACTGTTGCTAACGCTCAGACGGTTTCGCCGGATCAGTTTGCCGCGTTGCGGTGGAGGTTGATCGGACCGTTTCGCGCGGGGAGGGTGAGCGCGGTGGCGGGCGTGCCGACGCAGCCGAATGTGTATTACATCGGGACGCCGGGCGGCGGAGTTTGGAAGACGGACGATGCGGGGCGAACTTGGAATCCGATTTCGAAGCAAATCCCGGCGGCGTCTATCGGGGCGATGGCGGTGGCTGATTCGGATCCGAAAATCGTTTTCGCTGCGACGGGAGAGCAGACGCAAGGCGATGGAGTTTATCGCTCGAACGATGCCGGGGTGACGTGGACAAATATTGGCTTGCGGCAGTCGCATGTGATCACTGGATTGATTGTCGATCCGCAGAATCCGGACATTATTGTGGTGGGCGTAGAGGGAGATCAGACGTCGGGAGATCAGAGAGGGGTTTTCCGGACGACGGATGGCGGCAAGAACTGGCAGAAGGTGCTTTACAGAGATGAACACACGGGAGTGATGGACCTGGAGGTTGCGCCTGACGATCCGAAGGTGATGTACGCGACGATGTGGTTCCGGCAGTTTCCACCGATATCCGCCGCCGCGCGAGGACAGGAGCCGGCGAAGCAGGATGCGTATATCTTCCGTTCGACCGATGAGGGTGCTACGTGGACACAGGTGGCAGGGAAGGGCCTGCCAGGCGAACCGATGGGGCGCGTGGGAGTGTCGGTGGCGCCGGGTTCCGGCGGCAAGAGGATTTTCGCGATTGTGACGCAGGGACTGTACCGGTCGGACGATGGCGGCGAGAACTGGGTGAAGAGCACAACGGATCCGCGCATCCTGGGCAGTTGGTATTTCAGCCGGGTGTTTGTCGACCCGAAGGATCAGAACGTTGTTTATGTTGCGCAGACGACGATGTATCGCTCGGTCGATGGCGGGAAGACGTTTCATGGTTTTTACGGCGCGCCGAGCGGCGACGATATTCACATGATCTGGATCAATCCGCGGGACACCCGACAGATGCTGCTGGGCGTGGACCAGGGAGCGATTGTTAGCGTGAACGGCGGCCAGACGTGGAGTTCGTGGTACAACCAGGCGACCGGGCAGTTCTATCACGTTACGACAGATGACAGGTTCCCGTACCGCGTTTACGCGGCGCAGCAGGACAGCGGGACGGCGGCGGTACTGAGCCGCAGCGATTTTGGCGAGATCACTTATCGAGATTGGGCACCGACGGGCGGCTTCGAGTTTGCTTTCATTGCGCCGGACCCGCTGCACGAAAATATCGTCTACATCGGCGGATGGTATGGGAGCGTGCTGCGGTTCGACCGCATAACCGGGCAGATCGTTCATGTGCTGGTGAGGAGTGAGAAATATCGCACGGCGGGCATGGCGCCGATCATGTTTTCGCCGCACGACCCGCACGCGTTGTATGCAGGTGCCAACTACCTGCTGAGGACGACGGATGGGGGTATCACGTGGCAGGAGATGAGTCCGGACTTGACGGAACGGCCGCAGGCGGCGACCAATTTGCATATGCCGGGAACACCTCAGCACAATCCACCGGGGGTGATTACTTCGATCGCGCTCTCGACGGTGAAGGATGGCGTGATGTGGGCGGGAACGAATAATGGGCTGCTGCACGTCACAGAGGACGGCAAGACATGGAAGAACGTGACTCCGCCGGGGGTACCGGAGCGCAGCACGATCGAGGAGATTGAGGCGTCGCATCACGATCCGGGGACGGCGTACGTGACGGTCATCGTGCAGCAGGATATGCATCCACATGCGTATCGGACACACGATTACGGTGCGACGTGGCAGCCGATTGCGAATGGGCTGCCGGACAATACGATCATGCGAGTGGTTCGCGATGACCCGCAGCGCAAGGGCTTGCTCTACGGCGGAACGGAAGCGGGCATGTGGGTGTCATTCGATGACGGTGACCATTGGCAGAGCTTGCAACTGAATCTCCCGGTCGCCCCGGTACGTGACATTGCGGTTCACGGGGACGATGTTGCGATCGCGACATATGGGAGAGCGCTCTGGATACTCGATGATGTTTCGCCACTGCGGCAGTTGAATGCGAATGCGGAAGGCGTGCGATTGTTCCGGCCGGCAAATACTGTGCGCGCGCGGTGGGACATGAACCAGGACACTCCGCTGCCGCCGGAGACTCCGGCGGGGAAGAATCCACCGGATGGGGCAATCATTGACTATTACCTTCCGAGTGCGCCTTCGGAGGTGAGCCTGAAGGTGTATGACTCGCACCACAACCTGGTGCGGGAGTACTCGAGTCTTCCGGTGGAGATCGATAAGACTCCGCCGAATGCCCCGGAGTACTGGTTTGCGCCGCCGGCGGTGATGTCGAAGGGTAAGGGGCAGAACCGGTTTGTATGGGATCTGCGGTATCCGCCATTCAAGACGCTGCACTACGGGTATTACGGGAAAGAGTTGGACTACATCGAGTACACGCTTGCCGACCATGCGATTCCGGAGGAGACGCCGAGGGAGCAGCCGCAGGGACCGCTGGTGGTTCCGGGAGAGTACACGCTGGTGCTGACGGTAGACGGCAAGGAGTATCAACAAGCGCTGAAGGTGACGCTCGATCCGCGGGTTCATGTACCGCAGCAGGATTTGCAGGCGCAGTTGGATACGGAACTGAACATCGCGGCGCAGATGCGGGCGACGTATGCGGGATATGAGTACATGAAGGTCCTCAAGTCCGCGATTACTGAGAGACTGCAGTCGATCAACGGGGCGAAGCCTGAGTCGGACGAGCTAACGGCTCTGCAAAAGAATGTTGAGGATCTGGCGGAGGGGTCGGCGAAGGATCGCGGGCTTGGGCCGTTGAACCGGGACCTGGCGCGATTGGCGGAGATGATTGAGAGCGGAGATGCACGGCCGGCAGCGGCGTTGCAGAGCGGCGTGGAGCAGTCGTGTCGGGACCTCGGGAAGCGACTGGCGCAGTGGAGGGAACTGGAGTCGGGGACGCTGGTGACAGCAAATGGGATGTTGCAGAAGAAGGGGTTGGCGGTGCTGCCAGGGATGAAGGTGCCGGAAGGGCCGAGGTGCCAGTAGTAGAAGCTGCTCAGCAATACAGAAGGGGTTGGACCCACATCTTTTAACTGCGGCAGATGTGGGGCGCCGATTATGTACCGTGCGAGTCGAGAGAGAATGCATATCCCTCGACTTCGCCGCGGGAAATCGTTGCGGCTCCGGGATGACGACGTATTTGTAAAGCTCGGGATGACGAGTCGGTTTCAAAAGCAAAAACCTTCGAAGCAAAAAGGTGGCGGCCGCGAATCCGGCCGCCGTTGTTGAGAGAGAAGTTTAGAACGAGAACTGTGCCTGCAAGAAGAAGCGGCGAACCGCGACATCGCTGCCGAAGGGACCACCGGAAAGGGACTTAGAGATTCCGAAGTCCGGGGAGGCCAGGGTCGCGACCGGCGTGCCGTAGTTAACGCGACCAAACAAGTTCATGGCGTGCAGGCTCAGAGTCAGGTTGTAACGGTGAGAGGTGCCGCCGCCTCCGCCCCAAGGACCGTGTCCGCCGCCCCTCCCGAAACCTCCGGGACCGTGGTGATGATCTCCACCGCCACCTGGTTGCATACCGCCGCCGGGGCCGCCTTCTTTGCCAAATCCGAAGACCTTTGCGAAACGCATGTTCACGGTGAACGAAGCGGGGCCGGTTCCATAATTGACAGGAATCAGCGGTTCGCCTGGGGCGGGGCTTGGGTTGAAGTCCTCTGCCACGAGAGGATTGCCGGAAACTCCGTTCGCAAAAGCCGGGCGATCGTTGTAGATGGAGTCGCCGTTCAAGTCTTTCCCGACGGTGATGTTATACGGATGACCGGAGTTCGCGATGATGAAGGGGCTGAAAGTGAAGTGGTATGGCGCGTTGAATGAGCCGCCGAGGACGAAGCGGTTGCGAACGGAAAATGAAGCGCGCCCGTAGTCGGACATGAGGTTGTAAGGGTCTGAGGGGAAACTGCCGGCGCCCGAGGTGTTGCTGTTCGCGTAATTCAGCATGTAGAAGCTGAAGAGCGAGAACTTCGCGGTGTTCATGCGAACGTTGGCGATGAGTTGATTCTGGCGGAAAATCCCGGCGGATTCGTACTGATAAATGTTGTCGCAAGTACCGAGCGGGCGGTTAGCGCACTGGTCCAAGGGATCGTAAACAAGCGGAGCGTTGATGTTCTGCGAGAGGAAGGTGTGCTCGCCGCGGGAATTCAAGTAGGTGATCGATGCCGTTCCCGATTTTGTGACCTGGCGCTCGAGCGTAACCGCGGTCTGCATGGTGTAGGGGGAGCGGAGATTGGGAGCGATTCTGCGCACAGTGAGAGTCGACACGGGTGCCAGAATTGATTGATCGGGGACGTTTGGATAAAGACCCGCGAGGGGGCAGGAACCCGTATATTGTGAGTTCTGGACGTCACAACTAATGATGTACTGAACCTGGTTGACGCCGTTTTGGCGAATCGTATTCAGCAGCAGACCTTGCGAGAAGCGGTCGTAAAAGATTCCGAAGCCGGCGCGCAGGACGGTTTTCGGGGTGCCCTTGCTGCTGCCGAGGCCCCAGGCGAAACCGATGCGGGGCGCCCAGTCGCCGTGGTCGCCGATCTGGTTCTGCGATTCGAAACGCAGGCCGTAGCTAAGAGTGAAGTTCGGTCGGATGCGCCAATCGTCTTCGGCATAGACTCCCACATCGACGTAGCTCACGCTTGCCGCAGGGGTTCCGAAAGTCTGGGAAAACTGACTGGGCACGAGGGCTTGATAATCTTCCGGCGAATTGAAGGTCCACGTTCCGTTGAATCCCCCGGTGCTGACGTTGGTTTCGCGCGAGTAACGCAAGCGGCCACCATACTTGATGAAGTGCTTGCCGAGGGCCATCGAGGTGTAGTTCTGGAGTTCGTAACGGTTATTGATATCGGAGGAAGTTCCGATGCTGTTTCCGCCGGATGTGAAGGTGCCGGGAACCACTACTGTCGGCGAGTTATCGAGGGCGTACTCGTCGGTGTTGTCGCGAACGTACTGGAAGCGCGTTTCGTTGATGACACGGGTGCTGAGAACCTGGGTATCGCTTAGCTGCAATGTATGCCAGGTGTCGCGGCTGTTGTAGGCCTGCGAGGGCATGCTGAATGTCGAAATACCGTCGTTGTCCTCGTTGTCGCGGTTGAATTCGTATCGAGCTGTGAGGGTGTTGTTGGTTGAGAGCTGATAATCGACACGAGGGCTGATGCTGGTTCGGGAGTGTGTGTTCGGGACGGTGTCGCTGAAGGGCAGGAGCGTCGTCGGATCGTAGGCGTTGATGACGGATATGTTGTCGATGTTCCGCTGTTGCACGTTGAAGAAGAAAGATGCGCGCTTGTTGATGGGGCCGCTGACGTTGGCATTGATCATGCGGGTGTTGTAGTCGGGGGCTGGGCCCTTCACGAGCGGGCTCTTCGTATTCAAGACGGAATTGTTGTCCATGAACATGACCTGTCCATGGAACTTGTCGCTGCCGGGCTTGGTGAAGACTTCGACGCGGCCGTAGCCGAGGGAATCGAACTGGGCGGAGAAAGGATTCTGATTGACGCGGATCTCGCGGATCGCGTTCTTCGGCGGCAATTGGCCGTTGGTGAATCCGTCGATGTAGATCTGGCCACCATTGGGACCTGCGGACGGTCCGGCGAGTGCGTCGAGTTCGTTCTGTAATTCGTCGGGATCATCAGAGAGGGCTTCGAGGTCCTTGCCCTTGATCACCGTCTGGCTGGCGTTATGCGAAGCGCTCACTTCGACGTCAGTACCCTGGTCTTCGACGGTGACCTGTTGCTTTTCTGCTTGGATATCAAGTTGGGCGTCGAGGGTTTGACCCTCGGCAGAAACAATGACGTCGGTCAATTGATAAGGCGAAAAGCCTTTGGCGATCACGGCGAGGTTGTATTTGCCCGGCGCAAGATTCTTGATTTCATACACGCCCTGACGATTCGACTCAGCAGTGACGGTTTGGCCGGCAGGCGACGTCACTGTTACGGTCGCGCCGACTACTACGGCCCCGGAAGGATCGGTGACGATACCCCTGAGCCAGCCGCGACCGGTTTGAGCGGCGAGGTCAATCGAGAGCCCCAGGAACAGAAGAAAGAGTATAACTTTGAAGTTCTGCTTCACTTCATTTCTCCAAGATAACGACGAAAAAATAAAATCCTTACTGTGGTACGTCTCCGCCGGCTTCGGCGCCGCCTGAGCCCAGGGACCAGGGCGTGAGCAGCGAAGCCGCGCCACTTCCGTTCGGCGATGCGGTAAGGATCGGCTCGACTCCGCTGAGCAACGTTATGGCGGTTGCATCGGAAGTCGTAACGACCATAACGGCTTCACCGTTCGCCAAATCGGCGATGGTGGCCACAGGCATACGACTCAACATCTGGGAAAGATCTCCGCCAGCGGGCCGACCTTCACCAGGGCTGCCCGGTCTGCCCTCGAGGCGATGCTCCATCGCGGGACGGGCGTCGGCGCGCTCATTTTGCGGACCGGCGGCGTTCTGCGGAACACCTTTGATTTGCATAGCGAGGCGTTGGGCGACGAACGGCGGAAGTTTGTGCATTTGCGAGTCGGCGGTGATATGAATGGTTACGGGCTTCTTTGTTGCGAGATCGTTTACGGTGATGGTGCTGTTTGCGCTGTCGACGGAAGTAATAAGGCCTGCGATGTTGTGGAATGTGCCGGAGACGACTTCATCCGCAGCGAGTTCAGTGCCGTCCGCGTTCTTTGTGCCGCGGGCGCGTAACTGGTCGCCGGGGAGAATCTGGTCGAGCGTGCCAGGCTTGGCGTCATCGAACTTCACGGAATTCGGGGCGTACCGGCGAATGATGGTCGTCTTCGAGATTTTGACTACAACGTCCTTCGGGCCGGTGGGGCTCGTGGTTGAGATGGTGGCGGTTTCCGCCGAGGGGTCTACGGTTTTCACCAGGCCGCCGACGCCGTTGCGCCATTGCTGCAGTTCCTGCTGCTGTTTTTGGACGATATCGGACCTGGTCATGGCTACCATGAGGCGCGCGGCGATCGCCTGGTTCTCGCCGGCTGTGCCGTGCACGAGAACGCGATCACCGGGACGGAGATCCTGAATCGAAATAGGCGTTGCGTCTTTCAGACTGGCGCCGGGAACAGCGCGCAGAATCTTTGTTGAGTCTTGAACAAGAACCTTGACTTCGATACCGCTGTCCGTTTTGAGCGTGACAGTTTTTCCGGAGATGGACTTAATCGATCCGATAGCCTTCTGGGCCGGTGCCGGCGTCTGAGCTGGCAGGGTTGCGGCGAGACAGGGACAAAGGACGGCTGTAAGAAGAATCGAAAGTAGTGCTGGTTTGCTGGTCATCTTGTAATGGAATCCTCGACTATCAAGATCGCCGTGGTGCCCGAGCGTTCTACTTTGGAACGCGATGTAGATGTCGACGGACGGGACAACTCACCTTTGTGACGTGACAACTTGGGATCGGTGAGCAACTCGGCGGCGCGCGTTCGCGGAGTGAAATTTCCGATGAACTGCATCTACATTTATTAGTATGGGATAAGTGAAAATGGCAGAACAGTTAAATAACAATTCTTTACACTGTCCTAACATTTCGAATCTAGATGGGTGTGGCAGTGATGCCGGCTGGAGCGCGATATTTGCGAAGCATCTTCTCGGCAAGTACCACTCGAGCCCTTCTCAGCGGCGTCTAATCCTATCCCGCACATAGCACAATGGACTGTTGTGGGAACGAAGCGCGCTTATCAAGAGTACGAATGATCACTTCTCGAAAATTCATTTACGTCGTTGTGGGCACTTCGCCAAGAGCCGCTTGGACGGGCAGGCACGTTACGGCGAGCGTCCGGAGGAAATGCCACCTGCGAATTCAAGTCCAGTCAAGTAAATCGCTGGGCATCGAGTCATCCGCAAGCAAATTGCGAACCCACCGCTGAAATGAGCCGCAAATGGGTTCGCGAATCAGAATTTGTTAGTCAGCGCCTTTGCAATCTGAGCTGATCCACTTGCTGGACAAGGTGGCGTCGGTGTTGAAGGTCTTACCGTTGCCTGTCATGGTCATGTGGGTCACACCTTTAGTGTGTTCGCTGTCGAGAACGGTCATGTTCATGGTGCCGTCGCCGCGCATTCCTTCCACATTGCATGACATTTTGCCGTCGAGTTCGGTGCTGGAGGACTTCAGGATGGTGACATTGCAGTCACGATTATTCTTTGAGTTCAACAGCGAGCCATCGACATCTTCCTTTTTGACGCAGCTCTTGTAGGTGTGAGTGGATTTCTCCTTCATCGCTGCCTCGAACCGAGCACGCTGTTCGGGCGTAAGCCGGGACATGTATTCGGCGGGCATAGGCATCTCTCCATTTGCGCTCCGCGTATAGGTGACCTCCCAGAGCCCGGTCTTGATGTTCAGCGGCTGATAATTGGCTCCCCGGATTGTTCTCGGTGGGGCAGTGGCCTTGTCGGAGCGTTGTTGCGGTGGTTTCGCGGGGCCGCCAGCAGAGGCGAAGACCGAGGTTACGAGAAGCAGGCCGAGCAAAGCACTCGTTCGCATTGTTATTCTCCTCCAAAATCGTTTTGGTTAGTTGGTAAGACTCCGGTTGTTTCTATCGTGCAGTAGTGCATCGGCGAGCGGTTTCGTTCCAAGCGGTCCGACGACCCACACTTTCAGGGCATATTGCGAAACGCTCAGGTTGAATACGAAAGATGGGGAGACACGCGAGGTGCAAGTGTCGTCCTGCAGATTAATGGTCAATTTATGATCGTTCCATTCGGTATCCCAGCGGCCGATGGAGTGGGGATTGGTTGAGCCCGGACAGGCGACACTGTAGGTCTGCAGTTGCACGCTTTGAACTACCCAGCCGGGATTGAGTTGCGAAAAGTCGAAAATGTCCGTGCCGTCGCCGAATGTTTCAGAGTCATAGCGGGAGACAAAAGCAGAAGTTCCGGCTGCGTCCGCGGGTACCCCGGTTCCCTTTACAGGGGGTGAAATGTATTCCAATTGCTCGATTGCGCGAGATCCGGCGCTGCTCGGCTGCAGATGGATCCACGATGCTGGAATGGCGTCGAGCAATTGCGGGTCGCCGCGCGTTGCCACAAATAGGCAACCGGGCAGTTCCAGGCGCTGTCCCTCGGGCAAACGGACGACCAGGGTGACTGCAGTATCGGGAATACCGGAGATTCCGGGATCGAGGTGAGCGTCGATCTCGGTGTCGGTCCAGGCAGATGGGCCATCATCCACAATCAAATTCAGGGGTTGCGCGCTCTTCATGGGGCCGCTGTAGCGAGGTTCGAGACCGAGGTGCCCGCGCACATTGCCAAAAGAGCAACCTTCGATCCTGTAAATATTGTCAGGACGGTACGGGGTGAATACCACGCCGGCGGACCTGCCATTTACGGTGAGGATAGCCGGAGAAGGGCAAGAGGTTGGCAGCGTCGGTCCGAAGGGCAGAGTTGCGAGGCGTGCTGAATCCAACAGGCCAGAGGTGGACTGCAAGTACGATTGCTGTTGCTGAAGCGCGAAGGTGATTTGTGGATTAAAGCCACGCCCGGAGAGTTCGGGATTTATCCACTTGGGGCTCAGGTGTGAAACGGCCTTGCTGAGAAGGTCAGGTCCAAGGCGACGGGACCGCCACGGGAGCGTTTGAGAACTGGATGGGTCGGGAAGAGACTGAGAAGCACTAGCGGAGACGGGTATCTGAGTGAGGGACAGGGAGAAGAGCAAGAGGGAGCCGAAGGGAAAGACTGAATAATTCACCGCCGGCTCCTTTCCGCGGGTCTCCCCCTGAGCCCGCGCCAGGGTGATTTAAGCGGCTGTACCAGTGAACGTCAAAGGAACTCGTACTTATTCTTTCCTGACCTGGTAAGCCCTTCGGATTCAGGCTGTTAAGAGCCCTGCTGACGTGACTACTTTCATGCTATGATGCCGGGCACACTGTGGGTGTGAGGCATGGAAACCGGCGGCTCTCCCCGGGCGCTATTCCGATTTGGGCTCTTTGAGGCGGATATTGCACGCGGCACGCTGACTCGCAATGGTGTGCGCGTCCGAATCCAGGACCAGCCGTTTCGCGTTCTGGTTCTGCTGCTGGAGCGGCCTGGCGAAATCGTTACTCGGGCGGAGCTAAAGCAGAAGTTATGGACCGAAGGAACATACGTTGACTTCGATGGAAGCCTGAACGTCATCCTGAAGAAGCTCCGAGCGGTGATCGACGACGATCCCGATAATCCCAGGTTTGTTGAAACTGTACCGCGACACGGTTATCGGTTCATCGCGCCCGTGACGGTGGTCGGTGCGGCGACGCCAATTGCTGTAAACGCACCCGAAGATGTTTCGGTTCCAGTTCCACACGTTGCAGCATCGGTTCTGAATTTCCCTCCAACCTCGCCAGCGCCAGTGGGTGTGGTTTCCGCAGCTGAGGTTGTGGTGCCCGAGATTGCGGCAAAACCCAGACCACCTCACCTTTTGTATGTTATTTCGGCGCTAATCGTTGTAGTGGCGCTTGGACTAGGTTTTGCGTGGTGGAGGGTTGGCAAGCATTTGAATGCGAAGGCTGCGTCACCGGTCGCGATGCGACAATCGGTGGCAGTGCTTGGATTCCAGAATCTCTCCGGGCGCGTGAACGACGCATGGCTGGGGACTGCATTCTCAGAAATGCTGAGCACGGAACTGTCCGGCGGTGGGAAGCTTCGGTTAGTTTCCGGAGAAGACGTGGCGAATCTTCGAATGTCGTCGCCATGGACACAAGCTGACACACTGGACCGAGTGACTACGGCACGGATCGGTGACGCGCTGAACAGCGATTTCCTGGTGCTGGGATCGTATGCCGCCGTCGGTGAACGTGACCACGGGCAGTTGCGATTCGACGTTCGGCTACAGGATGCAAAGAGCGGCGAAATTCTGACGGAGATTGCGGAAATCGGCGGAACTGACGACCTGTTCCAGATTGTCTCCCGCGTAGGTGAGAAACTTCGAGACCGGCTTGGGGTGCCGCGCCTGGAACTGGCGGATGAAACCGGAGTGCTGTCGTCGATGCCGCACGATTCGGAAGCGGCCAAATTCTATGCGATGGGAATAAGCAAGTTGCGCCGATTTGATGTCTCCGCGGCAAAGGATCTACTGGAGCAGGCTATTACGGTCGATCCGAAGTTTCCACTGGCCCATTTGATGCTGGCACGGGCGTGGACCGGACTTGGATACGAGCAGAAGCGACGGGAAGAGGCGAAGAGGGCACGAGAACTGTCGGGAAAACTGCCAACTTCAGACCGGATGCTAGTTGAAGGAGATTACTACGAAAGCCTGGGAAATCACGAAAAGGCAGCATCGGTTTACCACGCACTTTTCGAGTTGTTTCCGGATAACGTGGAGTACGGCCTGCAATTCGCATACGCGGAAGCGTCAGCCGGGCATGGAAGCGAGGCACTGGAAGCAATCCACCAGCTAAGGAGTCTACCGACCCCAGCTTCCAGTGATCCGCAGATTGACATAGCGGAAGCACGATTCAGTGTGAGCAAAGTCGATTCGGTGAGCCTTATTCACCAGGCCTTGACCAAAGCGTGGTCCAAGGGGGAGACATTACTCTACGCACGGGCGCGACGCGACGAGTGCATGTACCTGAATTACAGCGACCATGCAGAAGACGCCGAAGCTTCTTGCCAGGAGGCATACCGGATCTTCATCTCCGCGGGCAACCGCCTTGCGGCAGCGGATTCGCTGCGTCTATTGGGAGACAACCAGGGAACACGAGGCCAGTTTGAGGGAGCGCTTGTATCGTATAACCGGGCACTCCAGGTCTTGGATGGGATGGGCGGCGAACATGAGAAGACAGGCGCGATCCTGAACAACATGGCAATTGTGTATGAGAACCAGGGTGAATTGGATAAAGCGGAGGAACTCTACAGGAAAGCGAAGACCCATTTCGAACAGGCTGGCGACAAGCAAAACATTGTTACCACGGTCGGGAATCTTGCCGATGTCAGCTACCTGCGTGGTGACCTGGGCGGGGCGGAAAAGCTTTACGAACAAGCCTTGCAAGCTTCTGCGAAGTTGGAGCCCAACTTGCCAGGTTACTTGTTGTACCGCAGTGCGGATTTATCGCTGACGCAGGGTCGTGTACGGGATGCACACAGAATGGTGGGTGGAGCGATCCAGTCGCTCAGCCAGGAGCAGGGGAATTACCAGGGGTTGACGAGCGCGATGGTTGTGCTCGGGGAAGTATTGGCGGCGGAGGGTAACCTGGATGCTTCTCGTGACGAATTTGAAAAGACGCTGGCGATACAGAAGAAGATGGGAGCGGCCGATCTTGCCGACGAAACTGAGGAAGAACTTGCGGAACTCGATTTGCTGCAAGGACATCCGGAGAATGCCGAGCCTGTACTGCGAAACGTGATCGCGGAATTTGAAAAACAGCATTCGGACCCGGACGCAACGTCAGCATACACGTTGCTGAGCCGCGCGCTGCTGGCGAAGGGCAAGGTGGACGAGGCCTTGAAGGCGATTAAGCGCGCGGCAGAGTTGAGTGGCAGCGGTGCTGACCCGGCGTTGCTGTTGCCGTTGAATATCCAACGAGCGCGGGTAAACGCGGCGTCGGAGGGTCGTGGGTCTACGAATGCGCTGGCGCAGGCGCGACAAGAACTGCGTTCCACAGTGTCGACGGCCAAGCGGTTGGGCTATTACAACCTGGAAGGTGAGGCGCGGATAGCGCTAGCCGAGTTGGAAATGAAGACGTCGCCCGTTCCAACGCGGGCGCAGCTGAGTTCGCTGGCTGTGGAGGCCCATAGTCGTGGACTCGAACTGCTGGCGCATCGCGCCGAGCAGGTTCTGAACCAGCAACAGGGAAGCGAAGTCGCAAGCAACAACCCGAGCCGGTAAATCTGCAGATTCTGTGCCATTAAGTTCGGTTGAGCGGGAAATTTCGCCGGTCAGTTCTGACCACAACTCGTTCAGAAAAGAATAACTTAGCAGGTCAGCTCAATGTCAGGGGCAGTTCCTTTGACACATCTTTGCCACCGCGGTATTTCTCCGTGCTGAGTGGGGGAAGAGTGGCAATGAAGCTTCGGTGGAGTGTTGCCGGCGTCGTTCTTGTACTGGCATTACAAACCTTCGCACAACAGAGGGGTCCGATCATGATGCGACCACCCCAGCCAGCGGCGGCAAAGCCGCTCGTCACTACGGGAATACCAATAACTATTTCACGATGTACTCAGTCGAGTTCTTCGCAGTCGGTCCAATCGGGATCAACGACCCTGCCGCGGACTGAGTGGCCTGGCATCGTGCTGGGAAAGGAACGTCAGAAATGAAAAACAGCTCCAGGTTACGAGTGTTGTTCCTGCTGGTCTGCAGTTCGCTGATCGTGTGCGCAACCTCGGCACAGCAGCACAAATCGACAAGCAGGAAGCTTGCGGTAATGACAAACCTTGACGTTATCAAGATGGTCAAGGCAGGTGTTCCGGAGACCATAATCGTCACAACCATCCAGACGCGCAAGTCGAAGTTCGATGTTTCTCCGGACGGTCTGATCGCGTTGGAGAAGGCCGGTGTCACACAGACTGAGATGGACGCGATCATGGCGGCGGCATCGGGAACGGCGCCTGCGACAGCGACATCTCCAGCGGCAGTGGGTACGCCTCCAGCGGCGTCGCCCGCGACTGCGGCAGCGTCAGGGGGTTCACCGCCGCCAGAACCGACGTCACCACTGCCACCAGCGCAATCGAATATGCCGACGGTGAGTGTGCTGTTGAATGGAATGCCACAAGAGATTCCCATGGAGAAAACGCAGCTGGCGGAAACGAAAACGAAGCCGACGTCGATGACCAGCCTGGCGGGAGACTCGGCAGTGACGCAGGCGATGCAGGCGGGGATTGGCACGGCAACCATGAGTGCGACGTCGCACATGACATCAATGGCGGGAGCGTCCACGATTCAGCAGGCGGGGAGCATTTTTTCCGGGATGATGGCCAGACGCAGGCCGACGGTGACGTATGTGTGGGGTGTTCCGAGTCCGGCGTCGACGAACGTTCTGCAAACCGTTTCACCGGCGTTCACGGTGAATTTTTCGATTACACCAGGGGTGCATCCGGACGACTTTGCACCGGCGATTGTGAAACTTACGCCGGCACAGAACTCTTGCAGGATCGTCGGGGCGACACAGGGAAAAGAGGACATGAGCAGCAGCGCTGCTGCGGACTGGCAGATCTACTCGAAGTTCCTGGAAGAACGAGTGAGGGCGAACGTGCAGAAGACGGGTACAGGGCAGTACCGGATATCGCCAAGCGCGGCATTGCTTCCCGGAGAGTATGCGGTGGTACTACGCCCGATCTCAAAATCGAAGGAGTTCTCGGGTGGTGATGTCGCACGGGCGCAAGGCGATGGATTGATGTTCGACTCGGTGTGGTCATTTGAGGTTTCGAACGACGCTCATTGATGAGCAAGTGGGGCCGGGCAGAGCCCGGTCCACATAAAGGAAGGAGAATCTCCATGGCATTCTGTCCAAATTGCGGTACGGCCATTGCGGCCGACAGTGCGTTCTGCGGAAACTGCGGACAATCGACAAGGGCGGGAGCGGCGGCGCCGGTGGCACAAGTGGCTCCGGCGCAGGTGGCGGCGGTTCCGGTACAGGCAAGCGTACCGGGGCTCACCAGCAACATGGCGGGGGCACTGGCATACATTCTTGGGGTCATTTCCGGGATTGTGTTCCTGGTACTCGAACCGTATAAGCGCGACCACTTCGTGCGATTCCATGCGTTCCAGTCGATTTTCTATAGCGTGGCGTGCATCGTGTTCGCGATTGCCTGGAATATTGGGTGGGACATTCTCGGCAGCATCAGCGGATGGCTTTATCTGATTGCGATTCCGATCCGCCTGGCGATTTCGCTTGCCCTGTTCCTGTTCTGGTTGTTCCTGATGTACCAGGCGTACAACAACCGCGAATTTAAGATTCCGTTCATCGGGCAACTGGCGGCTAAGCAAGTCGGATAGAGGCGCGGAGGAGGGGGTCGATGAGCCGAACGCGAGTGCTTCTGTTGGTGTTGGCATCGCTGATGTGTTTTGCGAGCGGATGCCGAAAATCGGCCGGGACGACGGCGAGTGTCGTCGGCGGGACGGGGGCGGCGGGCAAGTCGATCCATCCGGCATGGGGGATCGATCTGACGAATGCTCCGGGAACCAAGTTCCAGGCGACGTTTGCCGACGGGGTCGAGCGCATCGACGCCAATACGGTGAGGCGCACGATTAAGGGCGTGACACGCGATCACGACATCTTCTTTTTCGAGAATGTCCCGGAGATACGGGACAAACTCGTGCCGGGCAAGGTCGTGCTGTTCGAGGGACTGACGTTCAAGAGGATCCAGGCGATTGCGATTGACGGCTCGCAACTAATTGTCGCAACGGAGAGAGCCTCCCTAACGGATCTCTTCAAAGATGCCAATATCCAGTGGCACACTCCTGTTAACTTTCACGAGGTGCACATGCAGAAAGTACGGGCGCGTGCAGCCACGAATCGAAACGGGTTCTTCGACTGGCTGGACCGGCTGGAGCCTCGTGTTTATGCGGGGGAGGATGCGGACAGCGAGAGCGCGGAAGAGGACGAAGAGGGGTGGAAAATCAAGAGCAACGCGAACTTCAGTCCGGACCGCGTGGACTTCAACGTGGACCTGGCGAGGCATGGCGACATCGACGGAGATATCAGCGGAAACGGTTATGTGAAGAACTTCGAGTCGTCGATGGCGCTTGTGGTGAACAACAGCAATGTCAGCAAGTTTGACTTCAGCAATTCGAATGTAAACGGCGCGGTGGATTTCAACTGGACGGTGGGAAGCGGATCGGAGAAGCCACCGGAACTTGGGGAAGAGAAACTGAAGCTGCCGGCAATCATGTCGGTGCCACTGTTCGTAGGCGGGGTACCGTTCACGCTGGAGATCGGGGAAGCGCTGCTGTTTCATCCTGCGTTCAGCACAAAACAGGAAATCGCCAAGGGATCGTTTCATGTCGACTACAACGGCGTAACCGGGCTCAGCTTGAGTCCGGGCGGTTCGCAGAACACGAGCGAAGCCAGCGCAAATAGCTCGATTCAACCATCGACGGCATTTTCTCCGTACGCCGCATTCGGAGTGGTAGTGGCAATCGCACTGCCGCGATTTGAATTGAAGACAGGCGCGGAAGAAGTGGCGAATGAAGTTCCGGATTCCGTGGCGGATGCCGCAGTTGCCCTGCTGGAGAAGACGACGATCGGTCACTACATTCACAAGCAGGTTCAGAACGTGTTGAAGACAGAAGCGGCGGCGACGTTCCAGGTGATTTTGTCGAGTACGGCATCGCATTCGGGAATGCTGAGCCTGGTGCCGTGCCAGAGATTCACGCTGCACCTGGAAGGCCAGGTGAGCGCGGATGCACAGGTGCTCGGGATGAAGGTGCCAAACCTGCCGAAGGTTCCGTTCGAGCAACCGTACAAGATTTTCGAGAAGGACATCGATCTGCCGAATCCGCCGGGGAAGATTTGCACGGGGTAGGGGGCGACAGGATGAAAACTTCAACTGAGAGGTACAAGGTGATTGAACGCAGGATATCGAGTTTGAGCGTGGTAGTGTTTGCGGCGGTTCTTCTGCTGGTTGCGTGTAACTCCGGAAAGCAAGCAAAGCAAGAGGAGACTAAGGAGAATGCGCACGCGCCTACAAATAATGGCGCGCCCGCGGGAAACGCAGTGATCGGGGCCGATTACTGCCTGCAGACGTTCATGAAGAACCAGACCACACTGCCCGGGCCGGTTCACTTCTCATACAAGGTGAGCGGATCTGACAAAGAAACGAAGAGTTGGGAAGGAGATGTCACGGCGAATACGGCTGATTTCTCGATGTTTACCGAGCAGCCGTCGACACCGGACCTGGCGCAGAACTCTGCATACAAGATTCACGACGGGCTTGCGGACTTTACCAATACGTTCCACTACACGCGTTCGGACGACCACGGCTGGCAGATTGCGTCGACGATGCCGGTGCAGTCGGCGACGCCATGGGGCGAATTCATCAACAAGCCACAGATTGATCTTGCGGGTCCGGATACTGTGAACGGGTTCGCCGCTGTCAAGTACACGGTGGACAACTCGAAGCAAGACCTGATGGATAGGGTCGGTTTCAGTGGCAACAAAGATTACATCGTCAAGGGAACGGTGTGGCTGACCAAGGATTCGGGATGCATTCTGCAGTGGACGATGGACTCGCAAACGACGCACAAGGACGGATCGATCGACAAGGTTCATTACGAGGGAACGGTCACGAAGAAATGACGTTGCGGTGAGTTGTAGTAGGGGGCTCCGCGGAAAGGACCGGGTATGGCGAAAACGTGCAGCGCTTGTGGGGCATCGCTGGCCGGCGGGCAGGCGTTTTGTTCGTCGTGCGGAACGAAGTGGGTAGCGGCGGCTGAGCCGGAGAAGAAGTTCTGCGTCGGTTGCGGAAGTCCATTGGCAGAGGGGACGAAATTCTGCGCGAAATGCGGGATGGCGGTGCAGGCAGCCGCGGCGGCCTCAGGGGCTGGAACTTACGCAGCGGGTGCGGCACCAGCTCCGGCCGCGACACAGGCATCGATCGCTGCTGCTGCTCCGCAGAAGTCCGGGAGCGGGATGTTGAAGGTGATCGTGACCGTGCTCGGATTCTTCATGTTCATTGGGTTGCTGGGGATGGGGAGCTGCGCGTACATCGCGTATCGGGCGAAGCAGAAGGTGGAGGGTCTCAAAGACGAGTACGAGAACAACCCTGCTGACAAATATGCCAGCGCGCTAGAGAACCAGATGGCGAAGTCGGGTAACTCGTCATCGGCATCGTCGTCCTCCGCCGGCTCGCCGAGCTCTTCGTCGGGTGGGAGCACTTCAGCGGACACCAGTGCGGCCGCTTCTCTTATAGCCATGGCCGCTTCGGCGATGAACGGAAAATCGTCGAGTGACGCGGCGCCGCAACCGGAGTTGCCGCATTGGAAGAGTTATTCGGGATCGCCTGTGACGGGCAACAGTTCGCTGGTTCCATTGAAGGTTGGGTTGACGGAAGTCGGCGCGGTCAACGACTTTCCCTTGGGAGATTACGAGGCAATCGTGACGGTGAACCAGATCGCCAAAGACGGAGTCGTCATTGCAATCTCCTCGGAGGCCCCGCCGAAGAACTCGACCGGTGTTGGTGGGGCGAAGGCGTCGACCGCCAAGGGGTTCCAGGGAACGGACACGCGGCGCAAGGTGCTTGCGCAGGACTTGGCGAATGCTCACGAGGTCAATCTTTACTTCAGCAAGATGGATCCGTTCACTTTTCCGGGAACAACATCGGAGACGGTTTCGAAGGAAGTGTTCAATGACCTGAAAACCAAGGGTAAGACGGCTTTCAGCTACAAGGTGTTCACCGTGCAGGGAGCACTGACCGGGTTCCTGAACAAGATGACGAATCCCCAAAGTGGGGGAGGCCTGGACCCGCAAAACCTGTCTGGCTCGCTGATGACGAAGATCAATTGCACGCTGAGCAAAGCCGAGGCGAATGATGTCGGTTTTCCCGTGATCATGAACGACAAGCCGGTGGAACTTCCTGCCATTCACACGGTATGCAAGAGTGACCAGGACGAATTTAATCTCTGGATACTGGATGACGCACAATACCCAATCAACCTGGCATTCAGTACGAAGCTTGCCAAGGCCCGGGCGCAGGTCGTGAAGATCAATTTCCCCGAAGACCAACCGGTCAACCACATCGAGCAGGCGCTGAAACAGACCGGACACGCGCAAGTGTATGGAATTAACTTTGATTTTGCGAGTGCTACGATCAGGCCACAATCCCAACCGATATTGGCGGAGATCGCCAAGGCGATGAAGGATAATCCGAGCTGGAAATTGAGCGTCAACGGGCACACGGACAATATTGGGGGCGATACCTCCAATCTTGAACTCTCGCGGAAGCGCGCGGCTGCCGTGGTGACGGCGTTGACGACGCAGTATCACATCGCGGGGAATCGGTTTACTTCTGCGGGATTCGGCGAGTCGCAGCCGCTCGATACAAATGACACGATCGAGGGACGGGCCCGGAACCGGCGGGTTGAACTGGTGCTGCAGTGAGATCCCTGACATTTTAGGTCGGGCACATTCCTGGCAGTATCTCCTTTCCAGGGTTCAGGGGATGGGGGCAGGCCGTTCACCAAGGTCGCCGGGCGAGCACTGGCCATGACTACAGGCGGGATTACCACGATGGCACCCTCTCCGAGGTCGAAAGGGTCATGAAGGGGACAGCGCGCGCGTTGCGCGTGTTTCGTTTCGGTCACAAACGGCAGAGCACAAGCGCGGTTGAATCGTCGGTGAACTTTGAGTCGCAGTGGCCGTTCACGCTCTCGAGAATGCTGCTCAAGAGGTCCTCCGCGGAACTCCCTCTGGCTGTCTGGAAGTGGCCAAGCAACTGATCCTCACCGTACTGACGACCTTCCCTGTCCTCGACCTCAGATAATCCATCCGTGAACAGGAGCAGCCTATCCCCGGGTTCCAAGGGGATGCTTGATTCCTGGAATAGTTCGTCCTTACGAATTCCGATGAGAGTTCCACCCTCGTCCAATCGCTCTACGCTTTGGTCTGCGCGGAGCAAGATCGGCGGATTGTGTCCGCAATTGCAGTACGTCAATCGGTTGGTACGGAGGTTCAGCACTGAATAGAAGAAGGAGATGAACTTGTCCGAGGCACCGTTACTGAACGCGAGTTCATTGATTCGCTGGCAGAGTTCGGCGGGACGGACCCAGGGCGCCGCAGTCACCTTCACCGCAGCCTGCAAGTTCGACATCACGAGGGCCGCGGGTAGACCTTTACCGATCACGTCGCCAATGCAGATCGCAACCTTATCTCCCATGCTAAGCACGTCATAGTAATCGCCGCCAAGGTGGTCGAAGGAGCGGCTGTTGGCGGCGATGGTGAACCCAGGAAGCTCCGGCATTTGGCGGGGCAGGAGCCGGCGATGAACCGCGATGGCATCATCCAGTTCCATTTGCCTGCGCACACGAATGCTGCGCCGATCCTTTTCTTGCGCGAGATGTTGCGACACCAGGCGCAACAGATGCGAATTATCCCAGGGCTTCTGGAGGAAATCATGTGCGCCGCCGTGCATCGCTGCGACGGCGAGTTCAATGCTGCCCCAAGCGGTCATGGCGATGATCGGCACGTCAATTCCCCGCTCGCGCAGTCGCGACATGAGTTGCAGACCCTCGGCGCCCGAAGTCGTATCGCGGCGGTAATTGAGGTCGAGGAGAATCAGGTCAAAGCTCTCATGCTGCACTAGAGCCAATGCCTCTTCCGGCGATTGTGCCACAACCGTTTGGTAGCGCGCGGTCGCAAGCAGCATTGCGATAGCCTGGCGAACTTCCGACTGATCCTCGATGATGAGAATCTTCCCAGGATAGTCGTTTATTTCTGCTATTGCTCGGGGCGGATCGGTCGGTTCGTTCATAGCAGTGTCGTTCATCGCATCTGTGCAGTAGCAATTCGGGAGCCACCACAAGAGCCGTCGACAATTGCAAACTTTGCCTAAGGGAACAAAGAAAAAAGTGTTTCCGTATAGGGGAACATCGCCATTCCCGCTGTCCGAATTCGGACACCTCAGTCCGTGTGGGGACAAGCGGAGCGTCGATGAGGCCTCTAATCCTTTCTAAATACGTGGTAGTAATGCCCTTAACGTGTGGTCACTGAAATGCAAGTGCTGTTGGCGATGGATATCGCACGCCCCGAACTCAAACAGAAAAAGCGCCGCCGCCAGATTGTTGGTGGAGTGGTAGCTCTCGTTTTTATTGTGCTCATCTCGATTGGTGTCTCGCGCTTGAAACCTGCCGCCCCGAGCGTCGACCGGAGCACGGTTTGGACTGATACCGTGAAGCGTGGCTCGATGCTGCGCCAGGTTCGCGGACTCGGCTCACTGGTACCGACACAAGAAGATACTCGCCAGATTCCGGCTGAAACTGAGGCGACGGTCACGCGAATCCGCGTGCTCCCCGGAACGCATGTTCAACAAGACACCATATTGCTGGACATGAGCAATCCGCAGGTAGAGCAAGCGGCAGTCGACGCGAAGCTGCAGGTCAAGGCTGCAGAAGCCGAACTCGCTGCACTGAAGGTGAAGCTTGACAGTGACCTGATGACGCAGAAGGCAGGTGCTGCCACTGTAAGTGCCGACTACCACCAGGCCGAGCGTCAGGCCGAGACCGACAAGGAGCTTTATCACCTCGGCGTTATTTCCGGGTTGGCATACAAGGCTTCTGCAGGAAAGGCCGATGAGCTAAGCACACGCCATAAGCTCGAAGGGGAGAAGCTGCAGATCAACCAGGAGTCGATTCAATCGCAGTTGATGGTTCAGCAGGCGAGAGTAGAACAACTGCGAACGTTGTCCGATCTCAAGCAGAAACAACTCGATGATCTTCATGTTCGCGCCGGGATTGATGGTGTGCTGGTCGACATGCCGGTACAGGTGGGGCAGCATGTTCTTCCAGGGGCAATGATTGCGAAGGTTGTACAGCCGGATCACCTGATGGCCGAGTTGAAGGTTCCGGAGACGCAGGCGCGTGACGTTCAGATTGGCGAGCCGGCCTCGATCGATACCCACAATGGCGTGGTCGCGGGAACTGTGACCAGGGTCGACCCAGCGGTGCAGAACGGAACGGTCACGGTTGACGTAAAACTGACTGGCGACTTGCCCAAGGGGGCCCGACCGGATCTGTCGGTGGATGGCACAATCGATCTCGAGAAGCTGGATAACGTTCTTTACGTGGGTCGTCCTGCGATGGGCCAGGAGAACAGCACAATCAGCCTATTCAAGCTCGATCCGACGGGGAATACCGCAACGCGCGTTCCCGTGAAGGTAGGGCGTGCTTCGGTCAACTCGATTGAGATATTGGAAGGCCTGAAGGAAGGCGATACGGTGATCCTTTCCGACATGTCACGGTACGACAACACCGACAGAATTCGGCTTGAGTAACGAAATCCATTTAGGGGAAATCTGATGAACGATGCTGGAACTCCGCTGATCCACATTCAGGATCTCACGAAGGTGTTCTACACCGATGAGGTTGAGACGCACGCACTGAGTGGTGTCCATCTCTCGGTTTCGAAGGGAGAGTACGTCGCGATGTCGGGTCCTTCCGGCTGCGGAAAATCGACACTGTTGTCGATCATCGGCCTGCTCGACACGCCAACGAGCGGTTCGTACCAACTCAATGGAAAGGCGGTAGAGAACCTCGATTTCGCGGACCGCTCCCGCATTCGCAACCAGGAGATCGGCTTCATTTTCCAGAGTTTTAACCTGATCGGCGACCTGACCGTGTACGAGAACGTGGAACTTCCGCTGACGTACCGGCAGAAGATGAGCGCGAGCGATCGAAAGGCACGCGTTACGGAATCCCTGGAGCGCGTTGGAATGGTCCACCGCGTGCGTCATTATCCCTCGCAGCTTTCAGGCGGTCAGCAACAGCGCGTCGCGGTTGCACGCGCGCTTGCCGGCCATCCTTCTATCCTGCTTGCAGACGAGCCTACCGGAAACCTTGATTCGCGCAACGGCGAAGCGGTCATGGAGTTGCTCCAGAAACTGCATTCTGACGGCGCGACTATTTGCATGGTTACCCACGATCCGAGATTCGCCAAACATGCGCAAAGAGAAATCCACCTGTTCGACGGTAAAGTCGTTGCCGAAGAAGAACTGAAGAAGCTGATGCAGGAAACGGGTGCGTAATCCCCGTACGTGACTGGTTGCAATCGAGTAGACGGCGACCTGCTGAAAAACTGATCCAGGGCCACAGAGCGCATTCGCGCAATCGGACGGAGCTTGTTTTCTCAAAATGGGCTCAGAGGGGCGTTGAGATGAAAAACCTGGCACAAACTTTTAGGTATTCTCTGAGGCAATTTGGCAAAACCCCTGCGTTCACTATTACGGCGGTGCTGACGCTTGCGCTTGGTATTGGCGCGAACATAGCCGTATTCAGCGTTACAAATGCCGTTCTTCTCAATCCCAGTGGCGTTCCTCATCCGGATCGCGTTGTGGCTCTGCGGGCGAAGTATGCGATGGGAGATTTAGCGAACATCTCCATGTCGGCGCCAGATGTGGGAGACGCCATGGATGCGGGGAATCTGTTCAGTGCCGTCGCAGCAATGCAGCCCGGCAGCTTTAACTACACCCCCAGCGGCACCACGCCAACGAAGATCAATGCGGCGAGGGTTACATATCGATGGTTCGACGTGTTCGAGGCGCGCCCACTGCTCGGGCGGTCGTTCCGTCCCGAGGAAGATGTTCCCGGGGCCAATCACGAGGTCGTGCTCTCGTACGCTGCATGGAAAGGGCGGTTCGGCGGAGATCCGAACATTGTTGGACGCAAACTGATGTTTGACGAGCAGCCGTACGAAGTGGTCGGTGTGATGCGGCCGGATTTCAATTGGCCCAATACGGCGGAGATGTGGGCTCCACTCGGACTGAAGCCCGAGCGTTTCCACGACGCGAATTATCGCTATAACGAGAACCTCTTCGCGGTTGGCCGCATGCGGCAGGGCGTAACCGTCGAGCAGGTGAATTCGTACCTGAACGTGAAAGCGTCGCAGGTGGTTGCGTCCGAAGGAGCCAAGAGTTTCGGTAAGGCGTCGGGATGGGGAATGTTCTCGATGCCGTTGATCGAATTCATCAGCGGCAGCCTCCGTCGGCCGCTTGCGATATTGATCGGCGCTGTCGCGCTTGTTCTGCTGATTGCGTGTGCCAATATCGCAGGCCTGCAACTGGCGCGCGCGTCCGCTCGCCAGCGAGAAGTCTCAATCCAGATCGCATTAGGAGCGGGCCGCATGCGATTGCTCCAGCAGGCATTCGTAGAAAGTGTGGTTCTTGCTGGAGCTGGCGCACTACTTGGAGTCCTCATCGCGAACATTTCGATCCCCCTCCTGTTAGCTGCTGCACCGGCTAGTCTGTCATCGAACCTGTCGGTACGACTGGATATGCCTGTATTGCTTTTCGTTACGGTCGCGGGTGTGATCTGCGCGATTCTGTGCGGGATTGCTCCGGCATGGCACCTGACGCATGCGCGCTGGTTCCAGAGCTTGCAGGAGAGCGGCCGATCCGAAAGCATGAGCAAAGCGCGGCAACGTTTGCGTTCGGCTCTAGTCATTGGCGAAATCGCGGTGGCGATGGTTCTGTTGATGGGTGCAGGCCTGCTGGTGCGAAGTCTTCACCAGTTGGAGCAGGTCCAAACCGGGTTCGATCCACGCAGAGTGATGTCGGCCGTCGTTTCTCTGCCGGATTCCAAATATAAAGATGACCAGCAACAGGCTGCGTTTTACGCCGCACTTGAGGATCAGCTTCGAGCGCAACCTGGTGTTTCCGACGTGGCGATTGCGGACTGCGTGCCTTTCGTGGACATGTGCGGTTCTGCTTCATTTGGGATTGTGGGACGCCCGCAGGCGCCAAATGATCCCGGACCGCATGGGTACATCCGCGAGATTTCTCCGGACTACTTTGCCACGCTGAGGATCCCTGTATTGCGCGGACGCACGTTCAGCATTGCCGACCGCGAGAAGACGCAACCGGTGGCAATCGTGGACGATGTACTCGCTCAACAGTACTGGCCTAACCAGGACCCCATTGGCCAATACATCAGCCTCGGAAAGAAGTATCCGAAGATTGAAATCGTCGGCATCGTCGCCCACGCGCGCCATTCGTCGTTGGAAGCAGACGGTAGCGAAGGCATGTACTATCTCGCACTTGCGCAGTTTCCAAACGACAGTGCTTCCATCGCGGTGCGAACCTCAATGTCCGATCCGTCTTCGGCAGGATCGCTCATTCGGAACGCGGTTCGTGCTGTCGATCCCAATCAACCAATCTATGACCTCAAGACAATGCAAGAGCGGGTGGACGAGTCGCTCGTAGGGCGCCGTTTCCTCGTCGTGCTCCTTTCGATTTTTGCTGGACTCTCGCTCCTGCTCTCCACGCTCGGGCTCTATGGCGTCATCAATTATGGTGTGAAGCTGCGTGTCCGTGAGATCGGGGTACGAATGGCGTTGGGAGCGCAGCGTAATGATGTCCTGCGATTGATTTTGCGCCAGGGGGTTCGACTTGCTATGGCAGGACTCGTGCTGGGCCTGCTCGGGGTTTTCCTTGCCGGGCGAGCATTGTCGAGTCTGCTCTACGAAGTCAGCCTATTCAATCCTGTCACGCTGGCCGGGACATCGGTGTTGCTTGCGGCGACAGTGTTGCTTGCAAGCTATCTCCCGGCGAGACGTGCGGCACAACTCGATCCGATGAGAACTCTCAGAGAAGAATAAGTAGATTGGAACACTGAATACGGTTGTAAATGGGTGGGGCACCATGGAAAGCATTCAGCTAAAAAACCTCGATCGTTCGTACAAAACCGCGGCCGGCCAGACCTGGGTTTTGCGAAAAGTCAATCTCGAGATCAAACCCGGCGAATTTCTGACCATCATGGGGCCCTCTGGAGCAGGGAAGTCGTCGCTGCTTAATGTTCTTGCGCTGCTCGATGACGAGTGGGTCGGGGAGTACTGGTTTGGAGAACAACCGGTTCACGAATTGAAACGCAGGCAGCGCGCGGAACTTGCGAAGAGGCGCATGGGAATGGTGTTTCAGAGTTATCACCTGCTGGACGATTTGACGGTGCAGGAAAACATCGACCTGCCTCTCTCGTACAAGGATATCCCGCGTGACCGGCGGCAGAGCATGGTTGCCGATGTCCTGGACCGTTTCCAGATTGTAGCGAAGAAGGACCTCTATCCCAGCCAGCTCTCGGGTGGTCAACAGCAGTTGGTCGGAGTGGCGCGTGCGGTAATTCACAAGCCTGCGCTTCTATTGGCGGATGAGCCGACCGGAAATCTGCACTCGACACAGGCAAAGGAGATCATGGAATTGTTTCGCGAATTGAACACTGAGGGCACGACCATCGTCCAGGTGACGCATTCGGAGGCGAATGCGGCGTACGGATCCCGCACGATTCAGCTACGCGATGGCTGGCTGGTGGCGGACACGGCGAATCCCAACCTCGAGAAGAAAGGCGAGGTGGTGGGCCGATGAGCTACCGCAAACTCAGATCGTTCACGACTTTGGTCGTGTTGGGTGCAGTGTTATTCGCCGAAGTGGCTCCTGCTTTTGCACAAGCACCGGGCTCAGAGGAAAAAAACCCGCAATCGCAGTTGCCGGAATCGCCGAAGCGACAACCTGTCTTCGACATAAGAATGCAGCACTCATACAATCCGTTCGCGACGTACATGCCCAGCGAAGTGCCCCGGCCCAACGTTGCGAACTCCCCCCGGCTTTACCAGCTAATTCATGACGGGAAGATTTACATTTCTCTGCAAGACGCCATTTATCTCGCTCTTGAAGATAATCTCGACATTGCTATTGCTCGATACAACCTCCCAATCGCAGACACGGACATTTTGCGAACGAAAGCAGGCGGCATATTTCGTGGAGTTAATACAGGCGTGGTGCAGGGAACACCCGGAGGTGGAGTGGGCGGTTTCGGGACAGGCGCGCCCGGTGCAGGGGCGGGTGGCACATCGGCCGGTGCGGGCGGCGCAGGCGCTGGAGCGGCGGGTCAGGTTTCCTCGACGCTTGGTACAGGAACGGCGGTGTCTTCCTACGATCCGCAGATCAACGGTGACTTTGGCGTCGAGCATCAGACCACTCCGTTATCGAATCTGCAAATATACGGTGTCCCAGGCCTGCAACTGAATACGACGCAATCCAACATTAATTATTCGCAGGCTTTTCCCACAGGGACGATGCTGCAAGTCGGCTGGGACAGCAACCGGCAAACGACGAATAGCCCATACACCAACCTGAGTCCTGCGCTCAATTCCCAATACCGCCTCAGCATCCGACAGGAACTGCTGGCGGGGTTTGGATTCGGCCCAAATCTTCGATATCTCAGGATCGCGAAGAATAACAAGAAGATTTCTGATATCGCATTCCGGGACCAGGTGATTGAAACTGTCACCCAGATCGAGAACATTTATTGGGATCTTGTGAATGCATATGAGCAGGCGCGCGTTACTAAACAGTCGCTGGATTTTGCGCAACAGAGTTATGAAAACGCGCAGAAGCAACTGAAACTCGAAGCGATACCAGCTCTGGATGTAATGAAGGCGGAAGCGGAGGTTTCGAAGCGCGCCCAGGAACTGACGGTTGCAAACAGCAATGAGCACCTGCAGGAGTCGCTTCTCAAGAACGCGCTGACCAGGAGCCTGGATGATCCGGTATTGGAGGAAATGCCCGTAGTGCCTACCGACCGGATGGAGACGATGCCAAAGCAGGAGGATGTGCCCTTGGCAGAGCTTATTGACGAGGCGTTGAAGAAGCGCCCGGAGTTGCTCGAGAGCGACATCGACCTTCAGAATCGGCAGATTAGCCGTAAAGCCGCGCGAAACGCACTTCTGCCCAGCCTGGCGCTGGTCGGATTCTATGGCGGGTCAGGATTAAGTGGAGAGTTGAATCCGATATATCAGGGGACGAACATATCTAATGTGCCGAGAGATTTAGGGGGCGCGGTGGTAAACGCGTTCAATAACTCGTCGCCGGACTACTTCGTCGGGGTTAACTTGAGCATTCCACTGAGAAATCGGGTGGCTAAGGCGGATCAATACCGGTCGGAACTCGAGTATCGGCAGGCTGAGCTTCGTCGCGAGCAACTGCGGAAGGAGATCCGCATTGAAGTTCGTAACGCGGAGTACGCGTTGGAGCAGTCGGGCGCGCGGGTAGAATCTGCGCAAAAAGCACGCGACCTGGCGCAGAAAACGTTCGATATTACCCGGAAGGAGCAGGAACTTGGCGCCGGGTCCAGCTTCCAGACCCTGACCGCTCAAAGGGATCTAGCCTTGGCCGAACTCGACCTGGTGACGGCGATAACTACTTACCGAAAGGCGCGCGTGGAACTAATTCGCGCTACGGGCACGACTTTAGAACATAATAATATCCAGATCGAGGAAGCGATTACGGGGACGGTGACTGCGCCCGTCCATTGACAGAATGCGAACTTCAAGCGCGACGAACTTAACCGAAGCCAAGCAAGGCCACAACGTGAGGCCGGCCCGAGTCCTCGCGGCCGACGACCAGCAGCATATTCTTGACGCGATTGAACTTCTTTTGCGCCCGGAAGGATACGAGGTGGACTTTGCGCGTTCCCCGGTGCTCGTACGAGAGGCGATCTCTTCAGCAACGTACGACGCTGCGCTCATCGATCTCAACTACACGCGTGATACTACTTCGGGCAAAGAGGGCCTGGATCTCATCTCGGCGATCGCTGCGTCGGACAGTACACTTCCGATTATTGTAATGACGGCCTGGGCCAATGTAGAGGTTGCCGTCGATGCCATGCGTCGAGGAGCAAGGGACTTCATACAAAAGCCGTGGGAGAACGAACGGCTGCTCTCTATCGTTCGGACACAGGTCGAACTTCATCGAGCTTTGGAAATCGCGCAGCGGCTTGAGGCGGAGAACAAGTTGCTCCGTGCCAGCGCTCGGCCCGACTTCATTGCATCGGCCCCCTCGATGCAACCAGTTCTGGACGCCATTTCGCGTGTGGGTCCCTCGGACGCGAACATCCTTATCACCGGCGAGCATGGTACGGGAAAAGAGGTTGTCGCACAGACGCTTCATGCGATTTCGCCACGTGCATCGCGACCAATGATTGCGGTTAACACCGGGGCGTTGCCAGAAGGCACTTTCGAAAGCGAGTTGTTTGGTCATGTGAAAGGCGCGTTCACTGATGCCCGCACCGATCGTATCGGGCGTTTCGAACTTGCCGATGGCGGAACGATTTTCCTCGATGAGATCGGGAATGTTCCCTATCGACAGCAGGCTCGCCTGCTACGTGTCCTTGAGACCGGGGAGATAGAACGCGTAGGTTCATCGAAGAGCCGCAAGATAAATGTGCGCGTGATTTCTGCTACAAACGCTGATCTTCAGGCGGCCGTTGCCTCGGGCCAGTTTCGCGAAGACTTGCTGTTTCGGCTGAATACAGTAGAGATTCATATTCCGGCCCTGCGGGAGCGCCGAGAGGACATCGCCAAACTCGCGGTGCATTTTTTGTCGCGATATGCCCTCCGGTACAATCGCGCGATTCGCGGTTTCGAACCAGCCGCGTTGCAGACGCTTCTCCAGTATTCTTGGCCAGGTAACGTTCGCGAACTGGAGCATACCCTGGAACGTGCCGTTCTCATGTGCCACGGCCAGGAAATCCAGGTGGCCGATCTGGGATTGGTATCGGCTCGACAGCAATCCTCGCAAAACCTGGAAGAACTGAGTATCGAGGCAGTGGAGTGCATTTTGATTCGTAAGTCCCTGCAGCGATTCCATGGCAATGTAAGCCAGGCTGCCGAAGCTCTTGGACTGAGCCGAGGCGCGCTCTATCGACGCATGGAGAAGTATGGCCTCTAGTCCGAATCCGGACTATCGTGCGCTGTTTCGGCGCTCTCAGCCTTCCAAGAGGAAGAGGTTTCGATTCGAACGTCGGATCTTTCTGCTTTCACTGCTGTGTGCGTCGCCTGGACTGGTTGCTTTTCTCATTACGATCTGGGGTACTTCCTGGACGACCGGGACCAAGATCTCGCTGATTGCTATACTCCTCATCATCGTTCTCATCCTGATTGCGGTGTTGCATGAAAACATCGTGCATCCCGTCCAGACTCTCAGTAACGTGGTATCCGCGCTTCGCGAGGAAGACTACTCGTTCCGGGCACGCGGCGCGGAAGAAGATGACGCATTGGGTGAACTGGCCCTTGAGGTCAATGCTCTGGCGGACTTATTGGCCGATCAGCGCACGCGGACCATTGAAGCGACTGCACTGCTTCGACGAGTCGTGGAAGAGATCAATGTTCCCATCTTCGCGTTCGATCCCAACGGCTTGCTTCGGTTAGTGAACTCTGCTGGAGAGCGCCTGTTGCAGAGGCCCGAATCGGCGCTTCTGGCCCGTTCGGTTGATCAGATTGGGTTGCGCGGCTGCTTCGATTCGGAGAATGAGACGCAGATCATCCTGCCGCAGGCCCCGAACACTCGCTGGCTTGTCCGGAAGAGCCAGTTCCGGCAGGGTGGCGTTCCGCACACCCTGATGGTGCTCTCCGACGTCAGCCGCGCGCTTCGCAGCGAGGAACGAACTGCTTGGCAAAGGCTGATCCGCGTTCTTGGGCACGAACTGAACAATTCCTTGGCGCCCATCAAATCCATCGCCGGAACGTTAATCACGCGGCTCAACGGCATGGAACTTCCGACAGGAGAGAGACAGGATTTTGCCCGAGGCCTGGAAATCATCGAATCACGCTCCGCCTCGCTAAACCGGTTTCTTCAGGCGTACCGGCGGCTGGCTCAAATGCCGCAGCCTTCTCTCCAGCCTGTGAGATTAAAGACCTTGGTGGAGCGGGTCGCCGCGCTGGAGACTCGTGTAGCCGTGCAGGTTTCCGGCGGCCCCGACATCACCATACCGGTCGACCCCGATCAACTCGAGCAGATGATGATCAACCTCATCAAGAATGCAGCCGATGCCGCTCTTGAGGCAATGGACCGAACTAATGGTGGATCGGCCGTAGCTAGCGTCGCATGGAGTTATTCCGAATCGCTACTGAAGATCGAGATCAAGGACCGTGGCCCCGGGCTGATGAATCCGGATAATGTCTTTGTGCCCTTCTACACAACCAAGGAAGAAGGAACGGGGATCGGCTTAGTGCTGTCGCGGCAAATTGCCGAAGCGCACGGTGGAACGATTCAGTTGTCGGACCGCGAAGATGCTCCGGGTTGTGTCGCCACGGTTCTTTTGCCCTTAAAGATTTGGAATCGGCAATCGGTTACTCCAGCGTCAGGAGTTTAGTTTTCTTCGGGGCAGTTCCTCAGCCACCGTAGTCAGTGTCAAAGCATTAGAAACTTTTGTCACGGGCATCTAACCCGGAAGGGTCTGTCAGATGAACATAGCGAGCATTAATCCCACCACGAACGAGGTCATAAAGCGATTTGAATCGCTGACCGATGAACAAATAGGGCAGAAACTTCAACTCGCGTCCGAGGAATTTCGACGACACAGAAAGACATCGTTTTCTGAGCGTTCCCGGTGGATGGCTCGCGCCGCGGAGATACTGGAGAAGGAGACGGATCGTTTCGCCCGAATTATGACGATGGAGATGGGCAAAACGCTCGACTCCGCCCGTGCTGAAGCGAAGAAATGCGCAACCGCGTGCCGCTACTACGCCGAGAATGCGGAGCGCTTCCTGGCCGATGAAGAGGTCGCGACGAACGCGACGAGAAGCTTTATTCATTACCAACCGATTGGGGCAGTGCTCGCTGTGATGCCCTGGAACTTTCCATTCTGGCAGGTGTTTCGGTTCGCCGCGCCTGCATTGATGGCGGGAAATGTCGGACTGCTGAAACACGCATCGAATGTTCCACAATGCGCGCTCGCGATCGAGAAAATCTTCCGCGAGGCAGGTTTCGCCGAGGGGGTATTTCAGTCACTCCTCATCGGCGTCGACAAGGTGCAGAAGGTTCTCGATGATCCGCGCGTTGTTGCGGCTACGCTGACTGGGTCGGGACCAGCCGGGAGCAAGGTCGCAAGTGAGGCAGGTTCGCGGATCAAGAAGACTGTTCTCGAACTGGGTGGTTCGGACCCGTTCATCGTCATGCCCAGTGCTGATCTCGATGAGGCCGTGCAAACAGCTGTGCGTGCCCGCATCATCAATAACGGACAGTCCTGCATTGCGGCGAAAAGATTCTTCGTGGCTGAGTCGATCGCTAGCGAATTCACCACGAAATTTGTGGAAGGAATGCAGAGGCTTCGAGTTGGTGACCCAATGCTTCCGGCGACAGATGTTGGGCCGCTCGCGACGCCTCAGATCGCTGCTGATCTCGAACAACAGGTCGGCGAGTTGCTCAAATCCGGCGCGCGCGTTCTGACAGGCGGGAAGCGCATCTCCGGAGCAGGCAATTTCTTTGAGCCAACTGTTATTACAGATATCAGGACCGGTACGCCCGCGTACTACGAAGAGTTATTCGGGCCGGTGGCAATGTTGTTCGTGGTGCGCGATGCTGACGACGCGATACGGATGGCCAACGATTCACCCTTCGGATTAGGAGCAAGCGCCTGGACCAACGATCCTGGCGAACAGAAATTATTCGTCGATGAAATCGAATCGGGCATGGTGTTCATCAACGGAATGGTGGCTTCGGATCCGCGCATACCGTTCGGCGGAGTAAAGCAATCGGGCTACGGTCGGGAGTTAGGCCTCTACGGTATTCGCGAATTCATGAATGCGAAAACGGTGTGGATCAGGAACAATCCCCAAAACCAGCAACCACCTGCCTCAAACTGAGCTTATCCAGTCAACTAAACGAGCTGAATAACTCGTCGCTTTCACAGACTTTAATGTGCACGTGGTCCAGAGCGTTTCCTGCACTCGTCGGCGTGTCGTCACTGCAGCGCATGGCCGCTGCCATGCTGCGCAGCTCATTCAAAACACCGATCACCAGCTTGTGACGAGCCGCTGCCAACAGGCTTCTGACCTCCTCCGGGGGCAGAACCAGAAAGGAACAGGTTTCGTCGACGCGAAAACTGAAGACATCGTGTAAGACGAACGAAGTCCGGAGATTGTCAGGAAGGGATTGCAGTAACCGCTGAAGAATCAGCCGGAAGGAATCCGGCACAGGATGATGAGAGTCGGGCTCGTTCGGGCGTACTGCGGATAGAAAGAGTTCAAGTATCTCGTCGGAGTCCCAATCACCCCATTGATCTATTGTTAACGGCTCATACTCGGTGGAGTCCCCATTCAGAATGGACGTGCGGCGCCCAACCATGTATTCGAGCGTCCTGCTTACTACAAAAGTTCTTGCCCACGATGAAAAGCGAGAGGCGTCTTTCAGTTCACCGAGATTATCTACGGCCACCGTGACAGCCTGCCGTACCATCTCGAGTGCGTCATCCGCTCCCCCCAACAGCAGACATGCAGCGTCGTACATCGCTCCCAGCTCGCTGTTGAACAGCTCTACCGTCGCCTGGCAGTTTCCCCGGACAGCCTGTGAGAGCAATCGTTCGGTTGTTGCCACATCCTTCCATATCATCGCTTGTGTTCCTCCCGCAGGCGCACTTCCTTGATAATTGATTTCATGAGTGGATCTGTTGCAACGAGCAAAACACCATCCCCGGACATTTCACCCAGTAACGCGCTGCCGGCCTCATCGATGAAGGTTACGTCGTCAAGATCTACCACCAGCTTTGAAGACATCGGACGCGCTTCGTGATAACAACGCCGCAGCTCAGCGACCCATGCTTCCGCCAGTCGACCTTCCAATCGGAATGTCGTTTGGCGTTTTTCGTTTTGTATGTTGATTCGGAGCACGGCTGTACATGTGCAGGCAGCATGCCAAAGCCGAACAGCATACCCTCAGATCAGGTAAGTGTTGGCACAAAAGGAGATTGGCAGGCGTGGGCCGATATAGGATGGGTATGATTCATAGCGAGACCTGCCGAATGGTAGGCACGATGCCGTTCGTTCGGCAGCAGCGTTCGGCCCCGCTAAAGCTAAAAATGTACTGGCCTATGTCTCTGCACGCGAGATTCCGAGCTTTTTCATCCGCGCTTGCAGGGTTGTACGCTTCATGCCAAGGCGTGATGCCGCACCGTTCGGGCCACTAATCACCCCATGTGTCTCTCGCAAAACATGCAGTATATGTTCGCGCTCGACACTGGTCAGAGTGGGATCGGGAGCCCCGGACTGACTGGACGGCGCGAGTTCGTCGAGGGGGATGTTCAGCATGGGGCTGGGTGAAAGGATGACAGCTCGTTCGACGAGGTTTTCTAATTCCCGAATGTTCCCCGGCCAATGCCAGGCCATAAGAGATTCCATCGAGTGCGGCGATATAGCTCGGAAGTGTTTTCCCATATGGCGAGCATGTTTCTGAATGAAGTAGCGGACCAGCGTTGCAATATCCTCTCTTCGCTCTCGCAGGGGCGGAACCGAAAGCGGCACTACTCTGAGGCGATAGTACAAGTCATTTCGGAATTGGCGGTCGGCAACCATCTGCTCCAGATTGCGATTAGTTGCCGCAATCAATCGCAGGTCGACATGGATGGTGCGAGTACCACCCAGGCGCTCAAATTCCTTCTCTTGTAGAACCCGGAGCAGCTTAGGTTGAATTTCCAACGGAAGATCCCCAATTTCGTCCAGGAACAACGTTCCGTTCTGGGCGAGTTCGATACGACCCACCTTCTGCGAAATCGCGCCGGTGAAGGCGCCTTTCTCGTGTCCGAACAGTTCGCTTTCCAGTAACCCGGTCGGAATCGCCGCGCAATTGAGTTTCACAAACGTGCGATCCTGCCGTTTACTGAGCCGGTGAATAGCTCGCGCAATCAGTTCCTTGCCGGTGCCGGTCTCGCCCTGGATCAGCACACTCGCATCGGTTGGAGCAACTGTCTCAACCAGTTTGAGGATGTCCTTTAATGCTTTACTCTCGCCAATGATTTGCCCGAAGTTATATTCATTCCGAATCTCGTCTTCAAGGTAAAGCTTCTCTTCTGCCAGTCTGTCCTTTAGCTTCTGCACTTGCTCAAAAGTAAGTGAGTTGTCAATTGCGACCGAAATCTGGTTCGCGATGAGGAGTAGCAATTCCATGTCTTCTTTGCTGAAGGCATTCGGTCGTGTGCTAGCGACATTCAGAACTCCAAGGGGGCGGTTGCGGTTTAACAGCGGTGCGCTACACAGCGACTTCAAGTGCTCGCGGGCCAACAGGTCCGCAATTTCTTTGCGCACGCCTTCGGCTTCGAACTCCCTGAAAATCAGAGGCTTCTTTGCCTGTAATACTTTTTCCGCGACACTGCCCTGAAATGCAAAAACCAGATCCTCGTGAATCAAGCCGATACTCTTGGGGAAGTCCAATCCATGGACTCGAACCATTTCGCCAGAGGGCTCCAGCAGGACGAGGCTGGCAAATTCATGATGAAGTACGCGGCGCAATGATTCTGAAATAGCTGGCAGCAGATCTCGAAGTTCGAGATTTCTGGCTACCGCTGTTGTAATCTCCAGAAGTAATTGCAGTCGGTCTCTTTCATGTTTGAGGTCTTGTTCGTATGCACGGGCCGACTCATAATGAAGAACGTTGCCGACAGCGGCTGCTACGACAGCGGCCACCTTCTCCAGGAAATGCACATCCTCGTTTTGATACGCTGACCGGCTTGTACTGCCAAATCCGATTGCTCCCAATTGCCGCTGTGGTGTAGTGAGCGGGAGCAGGCAATAGGACACAACGCCGTTCCTGCGAAGCGAATCGACAATTTGTGGGAAACGGGTTTCCTGTGAAATATCGGTCCAAGTCAGCGGTCGCTGCGATTGCCAAACCAACGCGGCCAGAGATTGCTCAATCGGCAACTCACGCGGAAGCGTGTATGGCACGTCTCTTATTGGGGTCTCGAGCACGTTCTGCCGCATCGTGTTCGAGGCGGAATTATAGAGAGCGAGATGCAGAAATTCGAACTCGACAAGTTGATGCAGTCGGGGACAAAGATTGAGAAAGAGATCTTTGCAATCAAAGTGACCAACAATACAGTCAACTACATCAACTAATGCGTTGAACCACGACTGCCCCAACGCTCGATCTTCCTGGGCGACGGCGCACATGGTTTGCAGGCTACATCGCCGGGACATAGGTTGTCAGTGAGGGAACGCATCTCGCAGGAACTCGCAACCATCCTGTTTTGAGTTACATGCACCCACCCAGGCAATTTGCAAAAGAACAATTTCTGCTGTGCGTACGTACGCGTTCGAGTAACTGAAGAGACGGTGCCTGCAATCCTTCGGCTTCGAGGGACTGCTGGCGCTAGTGAACAGAACAGCTTTCGCCCGCCAAACCGGGGGGCTGGGGCCGGCACTACAAACCGAAGTAGCCCTTTTCTTTCAGCAACTCCGCATTGAGTAAAGCTGCGCCGGCGGCTCCGCGGATGGTGTTGTGCGAGAGCACGGTGAACTTCCAATCGAGGAGGCCGCAGGGGCGAAGGCGTCCGCAGATGGAAGACATGCCTTTGCCGCGATCGACGTCGAAGCGCGGTTGCGGGCGATCGTGGCGCGAGTCGTAGAGGATGGGTTCGGCGGGTGCGTGCGGGAGTTTCAACTCCTGCGGAAGCGAGCGGAAACTCGTCCATGCTTCGATGATCTGCTCGGGGGCAGCTTTCTTCTTCAGCGAAATCGAAACAGATTCGGTGTGGCCATCTTCGACGGCTACGCGGTTGCAATGCGCGGTCATGCCGAAATGAGCGAGTTCAACCTCATGGGCTTTGAGGGTGCCGAGCATTTTCTTCGTTTCAATTTCCATCTTCTCTTCCTCGTTCTTGATGAAGGGAATGACGTTGCCGAGAATGTCGATGGAGGGAACACCGGGATATCCGGCGCCGCTGACGGCTTGCATCGTGGTGACGAAGAGTTTTTCAATTCCGAATGTTTTGTGAAGAGGTGCGAGCGCGAGGACGAGGCCGATGGCAGAGCAGTTGGCGTTCGTGACGATGAAGCCGCCGGATTGTTTGCGCCAAGTCTGGTCATTGATGAGCGCAAGGTGGTCGGGATTGACCTCGGGTATGACAAGCGGCACGTTGGGGTGCATGCGCCAGGCGCTGGAATTGGATACAACGGCGCTGCCGGCTTCGGCAAATTGGGGTTCAAGTTCGCGCGCGATGTCGGCATCAAGGGCAGCGAAGATGATTTTGGGTGCACCCTTCGGACCGGCGGGTGAGACTTTCATTTCGGCGACGTTGCGCGGAAGCGACGTTCTCATGCGCCACTTCACGGCTTCGCCATAGGCTTTGTCGGCCGAGCGGTCGGACGCAGCGAGCCACGCGACTTCAAACCAAGGATGATGCTCGAGCAGTTGGATGAATCGTTGGCCGACCATTCCGGTCGCGCCGAGAATGCCTACGGGGAGCTTCTTTTGCATGGGAACGTCTCAAAAATTGGGGATAAGGAAAGTTTAACACCCGAGGATAACGGCAAAACGGCAAAGGGAAATATGACAAAACAAAGTTGCGGTTCCCTCGACTACGCCGCGCAAGGCCAGAGCGGCTGCGCTCAGGATCACGGCGCAGTGCATTCCGAACAACGAAGAACGACCAACGAAGAACGATTACGGAGCCGCGTTAGCTTTGACTACGTATTCGTCGATGATGACAGCGATGAGGGCAGCGGTTGGGACTGCGACGAGCGCGCCGAGGATTCCGGCGATCGCGCCCCCGAGAACCAGGGCGATAATGACGGCAAGGGGCGGCAGATCGACGGTCGATTTCATGATGCGTGGGGTCAGGAAAGCGTTTTCGACCTGCTGATAGATGATGTAAAAGATGAGGACTCCGGCGGCTTTCGTCCAGGAGTCGAAAGCGGCGACGATGGTGGCGAGGCCCACGGAGACGACAGGGCCGACGATGGGGACGATGTTGGCGAGTCCGCAGAAGACGCCGAGCGCGTAGAAGTATTTCACGTCTAAAAGCCAAAAAACCAGAAGCGAGAGGCTGCCCAGGATCAGCATGAGGAGGGCTTGGCCAAGGAGCCATTTGCTGACGCGCCTTTCGGCGGCGATAGCGGTTTGTCGCAGGCGCGGCTGGCGGGATGCAGGGAAGAGGGAGAGGAACCAGAGGAAGGCGCGCTCGCCGTCGAGGATGAAATAGGCGGTGATGATGAGCCATGTGAAAAAGGCGAAGACACCGCCGGCGATCCCTCGGGCGAGACCGAGGGCTCCACCGAGGGCTTCGGTGGCGTGCTGCTCGAGGGCGTCGAGATTGATGCGACCGACGACCGGGATGCCGTGCAGGCGTGCGTAGAGGTTCTGACCCTTCGCCGGCAAATCGCGGGCGAAGCCCTGGAGATCAGCGAAGATGGGCGGCAGGGCGAAGAGGAAAAAGACGGTCAGGAGGAAGAGTCCGATTGCAAGGATGACAATCACGGAGAGGGCTCTGCCGGGGCGCCAGTTTCTGATGTGGAGTTTCTGGACTAAGACGATCGCCGGGCCAATGACGACAGCGAAGAGAATGGAGACGTAGATCAGGAGGAGGACGTCTCGCACGTACCACGCGAGCGCCAGCAGAATGGCGATGAAGAAGGCGAAGAGAATGTCGGAACGATTGTTTTGTGAGGTCATGTTATGGATCGCCCATAACTGCTGGGTCCGACCCGCAAAGCCTCTGTAACGCTACGGGCGGGACTGGAAAAGGATGCCCTATCTGTAGGATGAGAGTAAAGAGGCGTGTGTCCAAATCTCCTAACTTCGCAGATATCGACACCGTGATATTGCATGCCATCGGAGACAAGCCGATCCATCGCATCGCTCGTAATGACAAAACCGTGCAGCCAACCTAGTCGCGGATGACTTCGGTGGCTTCGCCGGGGACAAGGACGCGGACGAGTTTTTTGTCTTTGTCGAGGTAGAGGAGCCAGTCGCCGTAATCGGAGCTGAGAGAGAACTTGTCGAGTTCTTTGGCGGCGCCGTGGATCATTAAGGTTTCCTTGCCGATGTAACTGATCGTGGCCATTCCGGAAGTGCGCTGTCGGGGAATGATGAAACCGTATTTAGCGGGTTCGAGACGGCATCCGTTTTCGCCTGGCTTGGGAACGCACCCGGAACCGATATAGCGCCACAGCAGGAGTTCGCGCTGCGAGAAGAAGTAGTCATCGAGGATGGCCGTGGAGACGGGCATGATGTATGGCTGCTCGGTGTACTTGTCGCCGGCTTTAATCCGCTGGATAAGGAACTGATCGGAGGGCATAAGGGTGGTTTCGCCCTTTTCTGATCCGCCGGTTTCCTTCCAATCGTAGCGAACCAGAGTTCCAAAAGACGTGAGTTGCAGTTCAGTGTGCTGGGATTGGGTGCTGTTTTCAAGCTTGATATCGGAGGTGGTGATGCTGCCGCCGTCTATTTGCTTTATGTTGAACGTTTCCGTGGCGATGCGCTGGCCGTTTACGAAAACGCCGAAGGAACCGCTGTCCACGATCTTCGCCTCGGCCTGCTTCTCTTTCTTTTTGTCCTTCTTGTCTTTCTTGGAAGCGAAGGCCGAGCTAACGAGTACGACGACGAGCATGAATGCGACGGACCAGGGCTTGATTCTCACGATTCCTCCAAACTTCAACTTTCTCCCAACAGGGACTCAATTTCACGCGCTACTTCGATGATGGACTTGCCGGATGTTTGAACCCGGTGCGGGGCCATGCGGTAATGGAGTTGGCGTTGTTCGTAAAGGAGACGGAAACGTTCGGCGTCGGCGAAGAGAGGACGCGACGGATCGTCTTCCCCAAGGCGCTGGCGTAACTCGTCGAGCGGGGCGTCGAGATAAATGACGCGGACAGCAGCAGCTTCGAGTAGAGAGCGATTGGCAGGCTGGACGAAGGCTCCGCCGCCCAGCGCGACGATGGTTGGATCGCCGTCGTGGAGAGCGTCGAGAAGTTTCGAGAGCGCTTCAGTTTCCATTTGACGAAAAGCGTCTTCGCCGAGCTCACGGAAGATGTTGGCGACGGTGCGGCCGCAGCGGGCTTCAATCTGGCGGTCGAGATCGACAAAACGCCAGCCAAGGCGTTGCGAGAGGGTCATGCCGACGGAAGTTTTACCGGCACCCATAAAACCGATAAGAAATACACTACGGGTTTGATGGCTCTGACGGCTTCGGATGGGTTGCGTCTGGATCACCGTTCTCCGCGTGACGGCCGGCGCGGGACTGGCACCTACTCCACCTGAGAGCGTGCTTCAGTGAAATCCCGTACTGCCAATGTTTACTGTTTCTTGACGCGGATTGTACCACTGTAAGAACGGAGTTGGACCGAGGAACCACCTGAGTTGGAGGTACCCGCAAAGGCACGTCCCGAGGTAACTGGAAATGGGACGTGTTGCTTGGGATGGAAGGGGAAATCGTTTTCGACTTTGCCGGTGACCGAGCGAGCGGCGACGTCGACGGAGGCGTTGGCTGGGAGACTGACGTTGATATCGCCCGAGTGAGTGGTGAATTCGTAGTCACCGTTATCGGAGAACATGCCGGTGTAGGTGATGACTCCGTTGGTGGTGTTGACTTCGACGTTGGGTCCGCTGACGTTCTTGAGCGTAACCGGTCCGGACACGGAACTGATTTCGACGTGGCCGTCGATTATGTTCGTCGCTGTTATATTGCCCTTTAACGTCCGAAGGTGAACATGTCCTCCGCCGACATCATGGACGTCGATGTTTGCGAGATCGCCGTCGGCACTGACGTCTCCGCGGACCTTTTCGACGGAAATAGGGCCGGCGGAAGAGTGGATGATGAGGTCGCAATCGGGGGGCACAGTCACATCGAACTGCACGCGGGAGACATTAGCGTTCGGGCGCTGCTGAAGCGAATGAGTGAACAGTTCTACGCGCGAGCCCGTGTGGGTCTGATCTATTTCCATCTGGTCAGGCTGAAGCGTTGCGGTTGCGAGAATTTGCGAGCCGGGAGCGACGTGGACGGTGACGGGGCCGAAGTCATTGGTGATGGTGAGAGAGGATCCGGGACCAACGTTGAATCTCATCTCCTTGCGGGTCTGCGCGACGGACGCAAGGGAAACGAAGGCGAACGCGACTGCCAGGGCCAGCTTTGCGCCGTTATTCCACGTGTTCATGATGTCTTCGGCGGCCCCTCAGGGGCTGAAGCCCCTATCTCAAATTCTGCTACCGCCACGGCTAAAGTCGTGGCCTTACCCAACTCTGTACCTCACTGTCCCGAACGTGAGGCCATTCTGTACAGCAAAGCCTTCTGCTGATACGCGCGCATTAGCAATTGGCGGGCGCCGTCGTCATTGGGGTTTTCCCGGACGGAGCGCTCCGCATCGCGAATGTAAGAATTCACATCGTGCAATCCCTGTTTGTAAGTATCACGGACATCGGGTGGAAGTTGCGCGACGTTGCTGAGGATTTCCTGATCTTCGGAACTGGTAAGGTCCGAATCTGCGATGGCGGCAACCTGGGGATTCGTGGATTGGTCCGCGGGGGGCTTGTTGTGAGTCAGGTAAATACCCGCGAGCAGCATCGCGATCACGGCTCCAGCGGCGAACCACTCCCAGTCTCCCAGAGGGAGTCCTAGAAGGGACCTCCTTGCTGGTGCGGATTTTACCAGCCCTTCGCGCTCTAGAGACTTCTGAAGTCCTTCCCACACACGCGGGCTCGGATCTTCCATGGGAACCAGGAGTTTAGCCTGGTCGGCAATGTACTTGAGGTCGGCAACGAGGTCGGCACAGACCGGGCAGTGACGGAGGTGCTCCTCCTGCTCGGCATTGCCGCCTGTATCAATGATGTATGGCAATACGCGCTGGAACTCTGCGCAGGTCATTTCTTCTCTCTCCCAATCGAAAGAGCCACCCCGGTCGCGCCGTAGATTCCGTAATTCGCCATTGTGCCCGGCACTCCCATATGGCTTCCTCCTCTCAATGCCTTAAGGCCTTTTCGGCTCTGCTGATCTTGAGGAGGTCGCGCAATTTCATGCGCGCTTTGTGCAGTTGTGATTTGCTGTTCCCGATGGAGCAGCCCATCATTTCTGCGATTTCATTATGCTCGTAGCCTTCAATATCGTGCAGCACGAAGATGATGCGGTATCCAGGAGGCAAACTTTCGATGGCCCTCTCAAGATTGACGCGATCGATAGACCCGGCGAGCACGTTGTCACGCGCGCCAATGTCCTTCTTCGGCCCGTCTTCCTGTTGTGGCTCGAGCGCTTCGTCGAGCGAAATTTCCGGCAGGCCCTTCTTCCGCAGATGCATAAGCACCACGTTCACGGCCAGCCTGTGCAGCCAGGTTGAGAACGCAGACTCGCCGCGGAAGGTTGCGATCTTCCGGTAAAGCTGGAGGAACGCTTCCTGCGTCAGGTCTTCGGCTTCGGCGGTGTTCCCGGTCATGCGCAAGCAAAGGGAATAGACGCGCCGCTTGTGGAGCCCATAAAGCATTTCGAACGCTATTGCGTCTCCGCCCTGGGCTCTTGCAATCGCCTCAGCTTCGGTAATTCCGGAAGCCAGAATTTTCTTCGCTTGAGTCAATGGCTATTCTTTATTGGCTGCTATCTCTAGGATGCCGCCAGAGTTGATGTTTGTTGTATTCGAATCGCTGAGGGAAGGCAATGGCCAACACGCAACGACGCCGGTTTCAGTAAGTGAGTGCTGACTTGCGAGGTCCCAGATGTAAGAGGCCCCACAACAGAGAGGACTCGGCAGCCACTTTGGTTGCCTAACCGCGAATTTTCGGGGGTTTAGGCGGATGAAAACGGCGGGCGGATATCCGTGGCGAAGGCCCCACCTGCACAACCTTTGTGGCACGGCTAAAGAGCCGCGCCACACAGAGAGACACACCAAAAGACTACTTTGAAGCTCCTGCTTTGATGGTTTCGAGACCGTGGCCGTGGGGGCCAGTCTCGCGCTGGCGGAGGAGGAACGCGAAGGTAACGCCGAGGAAGCCAAGGACCGAGAAGATCTCCATGCCGAGACGGTAGCCCTTCGGGTTCGCCGCGCTGGCGGCAGCGTGATCGTTGGCCCAGCCAATCAGGAAATTAAAGCCGGCCAATCCGATGTTCTGGATCATGGTCATTACGCCGTAGGCGGTACCGAGTTTTGCTTCATCCACGATGTAGGCGACCGAAGGCCACATTACGGCCGGAATCAACGAGAAGGCGATGCCCATCATCGCCATCGGGACGTAGAGGTTCACGTGGGTGTATCCCATCATGATGTACACCGGGATCAGCAAAAGTGAGCCAAACATCATGAACAGGGCGCGCTTCGCGACCTTGTCAACAAGCAGGCCGAACAAAGGCGTGGCGATCATGGCGAAAAGAGTGAGCATGGATGACAAAAAGCCGCCGAGTTCGCGCGAGGTTCCGTGGGCGTCCATGAAGAACTTCACGGCGAAAGTCTGGAAGGGGAAGATGCCGGAATAAAAGACGATGCAGAGTCCGACGATATACCAGTACGAAAGACCGAATTTGAAGAGCTCGCGGAGCTCGACCTTGTCCGGCTTGGAGGCCGCACCGAGTTCGTAGTGTCTTTCGGCGTAGTTTTCCAGCCCCCAGTAGATGACAGCACCGACGACGCAGAGAGTGCATACGCCGACAGCGATCAAGAATGGATAGCGCCAGTTGACGAAAGCGGCGCGTGCCCACGTCGGCGAGTTGAGAGCGGCAAATGAGCCGAGACGAGCAATCGTGAGATTTACGCCGAAGGCGAAGCTGAGTTCTTTGCCGCGGAACCATTTGGCGAGCAGCGTAGTGACGGAGACAATGAGAGACTCGGCGCCCATGCCGAAGACGAGACGCCCGGCCGCCATTACCCAGAGGTGCGAGCTGAGGACCGTGATGATGGAGCCTAGAAGACAGAGAACACCAAACAGCATGGTTGACTTCTTCACGCCGACGCGGTCGATGATCATGCCGCCGATCACGACGGTGAAGATGTTGGGGATGCTGTAAATGCCCTGGAGCAGCCCGATGTTTGAGTCAGTAAAATGAAGTTGCTTTACGAGCAGATCGGCGACTGGACTCAGGGCGTCATAGACATAGTAGTTGCCGAACATCGCCAGGCTGACCCAGATGAGGACGTTCCAGCGATAGAACTTACTTGGTTGAGGGCGCTGAATGGCCAATTCCGCGGTGGAGTCCATCGTGTTTACACTCGTGGGGTGAGAGTTTGAATTGAAACAATAGCAGAT